>JAAZLZ010000009.1 GCA_012799075.1 Bacillota bacterium | reverse complement strand
TTTCAAATTTGAGCAACGCCCGATGCGCCCCCATTAGACTCAACAGGTGGGCGATCCTCTCCCCATCTTTGAGATAGACTACCAACCCCCGCTTCCGGGGACTGATGCCAGCCGGGATTGCGAGGGACTCCAGACAGCCAAAGATCCGCTCCGCCTCCCCCCTGCCGTTGGTCCAAAACTCAAGATGATAGCCCCGGTTAGGATTGGTTACCGATCCTCGGGCCAGAAAGGCCCCCCTCAAGAAGGACCTCCGGCAGCAGCCCTTGATGGGCAGTACGTCCGCATCCGGTTGAGCCAAGGGATCACCTGCCAGTTGCTCAACGGACTGGGCCGACACGACATAAAGGTTCTTTTTGTCCAGCCGCGGCTGCTTGCGCACCAAGACCCGGTTTTCCGTTTGGTACAGGTTCTTCAGCAGGGTAAAGACCTTCCTAGCTGCAGCAGCGTTGCTGCTGGTGACTTCCAGCTTCCCGTCTTCGAGCCACTTCCCGTCCAGGCTGACAATAGCCGCCAGTTCAGCCCGCTCACAGCAGCGGTGTTCCGGGAAGACCCGGGCCAGTTCGTTCTTCGTTGATAAGGAAAACGGCATTCCATTCTCCCTCCATTATTCTTCGGGGACGCCGTCGATTTGAATGATGACCCGGCCCTTAGCGACCGCACCTCGAATCACAACGGGAGTGGACCGATCGTTGCGAAACTTGAAATCAGTATGGGGCCAGGCCACTGTAGCATCCTTGCCCGGGGGCACATAAACAACCTTCCGGGAGTGGGGAACCCGTTCGGTAACGACAAGCTTGGGTGACCGGAGCACTACATTGTACAAGGTGCTGGACACCTGGCAGATCCCGCCGCCCACCCCAGGGACCACCGCCTCCCCCACAAAGATCGGGGCCGGCCTGTAGCCCCGCTCCACCGTTCGCTCCCCCACCACCTGATTAAAGGAGAACTCTTCCCCGGGCCTAACTAGTGTATTGTTTAGCTCGTGCACTGCCAGTTTGATGTTCTCCGTCCGCTGCCAACTGCCAATCAGTCCCGTCTCATAGCGACCTAGGGCAATGGTTATCAGTTGAAGCTGGGCAGAGGTCAAGGATGGTTTCACCATGTAGCGGCGCAAGCGGATTCCCTTTCCCCTTGGTGCTGTGATCACCTGATACAAACCTTCGTCCACATCGATCTCCAACCCTTCCCGCTCCGGCATTACCTGCCCCGTCAGCTTGTGGATGCAAGCATCCTGGGCGGGAATGTTCTCTGCTGCGGCGATGCCTTCAATGAGGGCTCGAACCTCATGGGCAAACAGGCCCCCAACCGGCGCGCCCTCCAAGGTGACACCGGGCCGCACACCGAAGAGCCACCGTTCCACACAGTCCACAACCCCGGTGACGGCCACGCTGGCAACCACAATGGTAAGGAGTAAAGTCACCGTCTTTTCCAGCTCAACGACGACAAACCGCGGGCCTCTTCCCATCCCAACTCCCCCACTGGCTGTTTTACTAATACATATGCAGGGGGAAAGGGACCATAACCACTTATCTAAAGGGAGACATCCAGTTCCCCAAGGGGGCCTTCTTGGTCGAAGAAAACGAACTTTACTTCTCCCCTGGGCAACGCATCCAAGCGGGCCTGGACCAGATGCCCTGGGAAGGTCACTACCAAGGGAACGAAATCGTCCCTGGGGGGTTTTTTGACCAAAAGGTCCACTAAGACCTGCTGGTCATAGGCCTGCATCCTCTGAATGGTGATGCTGTAGCCCCCTGTGGGCTGCTCCCCCATGAAGACCGCCACCAAGCAGCTACGGCTGAAATCAATCGTCGGCAGGGCAGGGGGCTGCCACAACCCTGCCCACAACTGCACCAACTCCCCCCGGCTCAGCACCACGCTAAAGCCGGACTTCCTCCGTCCCACCCGCTGTACTGTGGAAAAGGGAACCTCACAAAGGATGCCCACGACCCTCACCTCCCCAGACAGCCTACTCCATTCCCAAATCCAGTTCCAGTTGGTTTATCACCCGGCGAACCCCCAGGGTCGACCGGGCAATCTCCTCAACCAGTCTCTTTTGATGTTGATCAATTACCGTTCCCTGTAAAACAACACTTCCCCGGCGGACTGCCGTCCTGACGGGGAGGTGATTTGTCTGGGGGTGGGTGCGCAGGGCCCGTTCAATTCGATTTTTCAAAGTAGCATTGTCGCATTTTCCCGGAAAGGATAGCCGGCTCACCACCTCCCGGACGCCCCTGGCTTTTCGAGCCGCCCAAACCGCGGCCTTTTCATGGGCTAGGGTCTTGGCTTCCCCGTGGAGGTAGACCACCCCGCCCTTCACCTTGGGACTGATCGCCCCGATCCCCAAGTCCATGGCCAACTCTTCCTCAACTTCCCGCAAGACATCCTCATCCGTCAATTTGCCATCGGTGCTGATGGTCAAGGAGTTGATGCCCCTGCCCACCTTGGGGACCGCCCTGACGACCCCTTCCACAAGCTCTTTGTCCGCCAGGACATCGACGATTCCTTGCAGATGCACCGCATCCCCCTTCACTTGAATATGAAGATCGTAATTCCTTAGACTCGGGTGCCCATCTAGGGCCGCGACAATCCGTTGGAATGTCTCTTCTTCTTGATGATTGGCCACCAGATCACCTCCGCCCTTAGTATGCCCATCTTATTCGACGCCGGCAAGCAAAGAGCGTTGACTATTCTCCCGATGCTGCACCCAGATTTCAATGACGGCTTGGGCCAGCTTCTGTGGATCATGACGGGCCAAGTCGCTCTCCTCCATCAGTGCCCGCTTGACCACTTGCACTCCCAGGGAATGAAGGCGGGGCCCATCTACCTGAACTTGATGAGCCCCCTCTTCACGATAACGTTTTATCAGCCGGGCCGGAGCCCGCTGTGAATTGACCAGCACATAGTCCACGATGTCCTCGCCGGCGTGATCAAGCACCGCCTGCAAATGATCGGCGGCGGTGTA
>JAAZLZ010000085.1 GCA_012799075.1 Bacillota bacterium | reverse complement strand
TGACATCCCAAGCCCCCGGGAGGGTCAACGACAGGGAGTCAGCATCATCTACCAGGAATTCAACTTGTTCCCCCATCTCACCGCAGCCCAAAACATCTTCCTCGGCCGGGAGCCTGCCAGGGGACTCTTCATCGATAACAAAACCATGAATCAAGAAGCCCTAAAGCTTCTAAGATCCTTAAAAGCCGACATTGACCCCGGGGAACTGGTGGTCAACCTGAGCGTAGCCGAGCAGCAAATGGTCGAGATCGCCAAGGCCCTGTCCCTCAAGGCCAAGGTACTAGTGATGGACGAACCGACCGCCTCCCTGACAGAAAGAGAAACTGAAGTCCTCTTCGAAACCATCCGGCAGCTCAAAGCCCGGGGTGTTGGCATCATCTACATCTCCCACCGGCTCCAGGAAGTCTTTGCCATTGGCGATCGGGCAACGGTCCTTCGGGACGGCCAATTGGTGGGCACTGTCAATGTGGCCGATACCACCATCGAAGAACTGATCGGGATGATGGTGGGACGGACGATCACCCACCAGGATCGTCCCAAATCACAGGGGGGCCGGGAGGTCCTCCGGACAGTGGGCCTTACCGGGCGGGGAATTCGAAACATCGACTTAGTCGCCTACGAAGGAGAAATCGTCGGCATTGCCGGACTTGTCGGCGCCGGCCGCACCGAACTTGCCCGGTCCATTTTCGGCCTGGACCCCATCACTTCCGGCGAGATCTTCCTGGGTGGGGAGAAGGTCCAGATTTCATCTCCCGAAATGGCAGTCAAATTGGGCCTTGCCTTGCTGCCGGAGGACCGGAAGAACCAGGGCCTTTGCCTGCGACTTTCCTACCGGGAAAACTGCACCCACGCCGCCTTAAAGAGAATCTTCCCCCGGGGCATCATCAACTTCGGACTGGAGAAAGACCTTGCCCTCCAGTTCATCAAGGACCTTAGGATCGCCATCCCCAACATCGAACGGCAGGTCCAATTCTTAAGCGGGGGCAACCAGCAAAAGGTCGTCCTGGCCAAGTGGCTCTGCACCAAAGCCCGGATCTTCATCTTCGATGAACCCACCAGGGGGATAGACGTTGGCGCCAAGGCGGAAATCCACCAATTAATGCACCGCCTGACAGAAGAAGGAGCCGCCATCATCATGATCTCATCGGAACTACCGGAGATCCTTGCCCTTGGCGACCGCATCTACGTCATGGCCCAGGGCAAGATCACCGCGGAGCTTTTCCGGGAGGGAGCGACCCAAGAGGAAATCCTAACTTACGCGACAAAAGGGTGAGACCTGTCCAACGAAAGCGCCTATCGGGGACATATCTAGCCCTAATTATCAGTATAATTGTCTTTAGTATACTAGGGCCAGGTTTTTTCAGTATTGACAACGCAATGAGCGTGGTGCGCCAAGGGGCGGTCTTGACCCTTGTCTCCTTCGGCATGACCCTAGCCATTCTAATGGGCTCAACGGACCTTTCCCTCGGGGCGGTGGTTGGATTTGCAGGCATCATCGCCGGAAAGGCCATGCAGCTTGGCCTGCCCTTGTCCCTCCAGATCCTTGCGGCCCTCCTTGCCGGGACCTTGTCTGGGCTTTGCAATGGACTCTTAATCTCATACGTCAAGCTGCCTCCCTTCGTCGCCAGCTTCGGGATGATGGGCGCAGCCCACGGCCTGGCCCTAGTCCTAAGCGAAGGACGGGCCATTTGGGGCTTTCCCCAAGGGATCCGCTACCTATCCAATGGCGACTTGCTTGGACTTCCCTTCCCCTTGTGGATGGTGGGGATCGCCTGCCTCATATTGCACCTTGTCTTGAAAAAAACGAGCTTCGGCATCTCCATCTACGCCATCGGGGGCAATGAGCATGCCGCGGCCCTCTCCGGCATCGACGTTGCACGAAACAAAACCATCGCCTACACCGTCGGCGGACTGATGGCGGGCCTGGGAGGAATACTGATGGTCTCCCGGATGAACTCGGCCCAGGCCATCGCGGGAACGGGCTACGAGTTCGATGCCATTGCGGCCACCGTCGTCGGCGGCACATCCCTCAAAGGGGGAAGGGGAGGGGCCGCTAGCACCCTGATTGGCGCCCTCCTCATCAGCGTTCTGCGCAATGGCCTCAACATGATGGGCATCAGCGTCTACGTCCAAATCGTCTTCATCGGCGCGTTAATTGTCCTCGCGTTCATCGTCGATTCCCTCCGGGAGAAAATGGGCTATGCCCGAAGCGGGGTGATGACATGAAAGCCGCGGTCCTCAGGAAGAAACCGACCCTGGTCATCGGTCAGCTCTCCCGGGCTTTGGTTTTGCTGATGTTGGCGGCTTTATGCATCATCGGGATCCCCCAGTTTCGCACCGGCTACAACATCATCAACGTAATCCGGCAAACAAGCCTCCTGGCCATCATGTCCTTCGGGATGACCATCGCCATGCTGGGCGGGGGCCTAGATCTTTCCATTGGCTCGGTCATCGCCTTTTCATCCTGCGTTGCCGGCAGTTTCCTGGTCCATGGGCAAAACCTCTTAGGAATTACAATCGGCCTCTTGGCGGGGGCAGCTTCGGGCCTGGCAACGGGCCTTACCATTGGGCTCCTTAGACTTCCCCCCTTCATCGCCACCTGGGGCATGATGCAGATCGCCCGGGGGCTTGCCCTAAGCTACACAGGAGGCTACAGCTACTACGGGTTCCATCCGGTCTTCCGCTGGCTGGGAACGGGGTTCTTCCTAGGGGTCCCGGCCCCGGTGTTCA
>JAAZLZ010000084.1 GCA_012799075.1 Bacillota bacterium | reverse complement strand
CGCTTCACCCCCTGTGCAGTGGTCTAGCCCACGCAGGACAAACTTTCATCCAGCGGGGCGATATGCTCCCTATACAAGTATGAACGCCTTCGACACCCTGAGTGTCGAGGCGAACCGGGGCCAGATCATTTAATTCCCCGATTATAATGCTCGCTGCAGTCAACCCTTAAACAGGAACCAACTCTTGATAAGTCCCACTAGTACAGATGTTGGTTGAGACCATCAACGTTACACATTAATATTCCTTAAAGGGTCAAAATCTCCTTCTGGATGTCGAGCCTGGAGAATAATGGAAAGGAGATTTTTGGACTGCTCCCGTCTTTGATCTGATGAGGGTTTCAGCTTGAAGATGGTTCTCCACCTTGGATACGTCTTGATCGTCTTCATTTTGCTCCATTTGATGAACACCGATTGGCGGGACTGGGCAAGGAGTCCCACACCGGCGAAGATGGGTTGGCCGGCAACAAGACCATAGAGAACCAAGAGTCCGTTCATGATGCGGTTGGACCTTGCCTGTTTTGGCTGCGTCAGGTTGCGGATGCCCTATTGATGATAAAACCGCGGCATAGCGACCCTTTACGGCCGCAATGGGCAAGAGCCCAACCAACAGGTCAATGCCGATGAAAGGGCGCACAGGAATCCCTAGCCGTATCAACAGGGCAAGGACAACTAGGCCAAAAGGGGCCCCAACAACCGCGGCGAGTTGGGTCAGGATGATAGGGTTGCGCGGGATGAAGACTAAGCCCCTTGTCCACCATAACACCGTTCCCTGTGGTATCCCGTGTTCTCCTCGGTGATTGATCAAAGGCTGTGGCCAGAAGCATTCCCCGTAATAAGCGGTCAAAGGGCGGGGCAGCTATTCTTACTGACAACCTGCAGTTTTCCTTTGGACAAAGCTCCACATGCCGCCAGCTATGTGTTCTCTCCCATTAAGCAAGCAATTCTATTGGAAATCTCGTCACCCATCTGCTTTCAAATCGTAATTCGGTTGCTCGCTGATTAAAATACGGAATCCTTCCCCGAAGGATGCCCTTGGCATATTCAGGAGGAATTCGCCTTCATTATCCGAATGATTTAATGAGCCTGGATTGAATAGGAGGATCAGTAAATGTCGAAGCCAAAAGTATGGGTGACAAGGTTCATACCCAACGAGGGATTGCAGGAACTGGCGGAATGCTCTGAGATGGAGATAAGCAAGCGGCCCCCGACCAAGGAAGAGATCATGGCTAAGCTGCCCTTGATCGACGCCATGCTTTGTGTGGGAACGCCCCTGGGTGAAAAAGAACTGGCGGTTGCCAAGAAGCTGCGGATCATCAGCAACTACGGTGTAGGCTACAATCACATCGATATTGACGCGGCGACTAGATGCGGCATTATGGTGACAAACCTACCCTATGACGTCACGGAAGCGACGGCCGATTTGACCTTCGGATTGCTTCTAGCCTCGGCTAGGAGGATCGCCGAGGCTGACCGGGCCCTGCGCTCCAAGGAGCCGTTGGATTGGGGCCCGATGCTTCTAAATGGCCATGATGTCTACAGCAAGACCTTGGGAATCATTGGACTTGGCCGGATCGGCCGGGCTGTAGCCCGGAGGGCCCAGGGGTTCAACATGAAGATCCTCTACTACGATATCTGCCGGCAGTATGAGGCGGAAAACGCCATGGGAGTCGAGTTCCTCCCCAAGGATGAACTCCTGCAGGAAGCTGATTTTGTCAGCCTCCATGTCCCGTTGACCCCGGACAGCCGCCATCTCATCGGCAGCCGGGAGCTGGCCCTGATGAAGCGAACGGCCTACCTGATCAACTCATCCCGGGGCCCTGTGATCAATGAACAGGCTCTACTGGAGGCCCTTCGGGAAGGTGCCATCGCCGGGGCCGGACTGGACGTCTTCGAGCATGAACCAAAGCTGACGCCCGGCCTTTCCGACTGCCCCAATGTGGTCATGACGCCCCACGTAGGCACCTCCACCGCCGAGACGCGGATCCGAATGGCCAAAGCGGCCGCGGCCAGCATCATCGCGGTTCTAAAGGGAGAAGAGCCGCCTTTCCTTGTCAACAAGGAGGTCCTGAACTAAGACTGTCATGGGAGGGCTTTGCCCGGGCGAAGCCCTCCTCCAGAGCCTTCCGATTAGGCTCAAGATACTTGGCCGGAACCAGGTCCTCTAAAACCCTGTGCCAGATCTTCAGATCTAGACCGAGGTGGGCGGCCAAAGCCCCAAGCAAAACCATGTTGGCTGCCTTGACAAGTCCTGCCTGCCGGGCCAGCTGGCGGGCATTCAGGCAGATCGTCCCCGGACGACTGGTCAAATCCTCCGGCAGCGAGACTTGGGTCTTGCCCGCTGGATAGATGATCTGTTCATCCATGATCAGAAGCCCCCCGGACCTCATCCAGGAGATCCAGCGCCAAGCCTCAATCTGTTCAAAGGCAACCAAGTAATCGACCTTGCCGGGAGAAACCAAGGGAGAGTAAACCCGAGGGCCAAACCGGACTTGGGTGACCACGCTGCCGCCCCGTTGGGCCATCCCATGGACCTCTGACAGTTTCACATCAAAGCCTCCGGCCGCCAAGACCTCTGCCAGCAGCTTGCCGGCAAGGATGATGCCCTGCCCCCCCACACCTGCAAGCAAAATGTTGTTAACATTGGACATTCGAATCACCCCCGATGGCTCCCCTTGGGCAAACCTGACTGCATAGGCCGCACCCGCGGCAAAGATGGGGATCGATCCGCGCCCCCTCCTGGATGGCAGGACAGCCCAGCTTTAAGCAAGCGTGGCAGCCGTTGCATTTCGCTTCATCGACGACCAAGGGCCGGGCGGGCGACGTCCTTAACGCGCAGGACCGGCTGACAATGATGACCGATGGCTCCGGAGCAGCAGTCTCTTCCCTGACGGCCCGGCGAATGGCGGCCAGATCGTAGGCGTCCACCCTCTGGACCCGCCGCACCCCAAGGGCTCGGATTAGCATTTCTAGATCAACCTTGGGAGCGGGATCTCCCCCTAGGGTGCGGCCGCTGGCGGGATGATCTTGATGCCCCGTCATGGCCGTGGTGGAATTATCTAGGATCAACACGGTGGTGCTGCCCCCGTTGTAGACCACGTCCAACAAGGGGGTCATCCCCGAATGGAGGAAAGTCGAATCGCCAATAACGGCAACACACCTTTCCGCCCAGGCCGGGTCGGCCTTTTCCATCCCCAAGGCCGAGCCAATGCTGGACCCCATGCAGATGCAGGTGTCCATGGCATCTAAAGGCGGCAGGGCCCCCAAGCTATAGCAGCCGATGTCACCCATCACCGTCAAGCGGAGACGGCGCAAGACATAGAAAACGCCCCGGTGGGGACAGCCTGGACAAAGGACTGGCGGCCGGGACACAGCACTGGCAGAAGGCGGAGGATCCTCAAGGCCCAAAGACACCGCCAGGCGCTTTTGGTCCAATTCACCAAGGACCCCAGTCAGCTCCTTGCCCTTGACGCTGATGCCCATGGCTCGGATCTGCTCCTCCAAGAAGGGCTCAAGTTCTTCAATTACGTAGAGCTCGTCCACCTGCTGAGCAAAGGTGCGAATCTTATCCTTGGGCAAAGGATAGGTTAGGCCCAGCTTGAGGACCGATGCCTCGGGCAACGTCTCCCTGACGTACTGATAACATACGCCAGCGGTAATCACACCTACTTTCCCCCGCTGCTCCACCTTGTTCACCGGAGTCTCCTCGGCAAGCCGGGTGAGTTTGGCCAGCCGATCCGCTGCCGCCTGATGACGGAGTCGTCCGTGGGCGGGAATCATCACGTACTTCTTCGGGTCTTTGGTGTAGGGCCGCAACGGGTGCTCCCCTCGCTCCCCGAGCTCCACCAGCCCCTTGGAATGGGCGATGCGGGTAGTTGTGCGCAGAAGAACTGGTGTGTCGTACTCCTCGCTGATTCTCAGCGCCAATCCGACGAACTCCTTGGCTTCCTGGCTGTCCGCCGGTTCGAGCATCGGCACCCCCGCCATCCGGGCATAAAACCGGTTGTCCTGTTCATTCTGGGAGCTATGCATCCCTGGATCGTCCGCGGAGACTAGGACTAATCCTCCGTTGACTCCCGTGTAGGCTATGGTCAGCCAAGGGTCCGCGGCCACATTCAGGCCCACATGCTTCATGGCCACCAACACCCGGGCTCCGGCCAACGAAGCACCAATGCCCACCTCCAAGGCAACTTTCTCATTTGGCGACCATTGGGCTCGAATGGAGGGATGCTGAGCAATGTTTTCTAGGATTTCCGTGCTTGGTGTACCTGGATAAGCCACCGCCACCGATACGCCTGATTCGTAAGCGCCCCGGGCAATGGCCTCATTTCCTGACATGATCTCTTTCAACGGTTCCTCCCTCCCCGTGTCTTATTCGCTTCTCCGGAAGGCTTGTCCTGTTGGGACCGGCAATCCGGTCCCAACTACCGGAAAAAGACATGTTTGCCGATAGTTGTAGTCACCGGTCGCCCCCGCACCCAGCGGTTGCTGGTCTTGCGCGGATTGTAGAATCCGGTGGCCCCGCGGCTGGGATCCCAACCCGCCAAGGCATCATAGACCGCCTGGAACGATGCTCGGTTGGCAGGCAGGTCAATCCGCCCGTCTAGGACCGGCGAATACTGGTAATAGCGGCCGTCGGTCACCTGGTAAATGACGCCCCGGAGGGTATTCGGATAGGCAGGGCTTTCCAGGCGATGAAGGACGCTGGCAGCCACAGCCCCTTGACCGGCATAGGGTTCTCCCGCCGACTCGGCATGGACCAGACGGGCAAACAAGTCCAGCTCGTCGGGAGAGTAGGCGGGCTCCAACAGAATGTCAACCTCATTTGGGCCCTCATCCAAGAACAGTTCCTGCCGATAGGGCTGATAGTGCCTAGCCTCCACCTCCAGATCCACATGTCCCGGATAGGTGAACAGCTCAAAGCACCCGTCTTTAACGGGCACCTGTTTGCCGTTGACCAAAACGGTGATCGGCCGCAGGAGGTATTGACTGTTGGCCAGACGTACCCTTCCCGAAAAATGGGCTGCTTGTTCCGGTTCCACTTCCCATTCAATAGTCATTCCCATCATCCTCCCCTAGGTTCTAGACCCATCTTATGCCCAGGAAAAGGCAGGGAAATCCCTCCGTCTTCTCATTTTCTGCATAACTTGCCCCGATCCAACCCATAATTTTGGTGGGAGGGATGACCATTGAGCAATATTTACTTTTGCATGGCCTGTTCCCAATCCCAGGGGACCTGGGTAAGAATGGAGTATGTCAAGTGGGTCTTTCCATGGCAAGGGAGCGATTACGGAGCGGGAGGGGACCTTTACCGCTGCCCCAGCTGCCGAGGGAGCTTTGTGGAGTATTCCCGGCTCCACCCAAAGCCAAACATCCATCCCCACGAGGCCTTCACGGCCGGGCGGGAAATGGATGTTTTAAAAGAGCTGATGAATGCATGAATCTAGGCTCCGCCTTCAAAGGGTCGGAGCCCGCCTGCTACCTTTTCGCCAAGAACATAGCCAAAATAAGTATGACCATTACAATACCAAAAATGAGTTCGCGTCTTGCTTGAGCCTTGTCTTTTGGCTGCTCTTCAACCTCCAAGGCCTCGTCCTTTTTCGTCAACTGCGCACCCCCGTTCCTGTTAGATTTTCCCCTCTACCATCGGACGGACTTTGTACTAAATGTATCGAACGCCACCTATATGGTACCGTTACATATATCAACAATTAAACTATATCCTTCTCTAAGAAGAGTTGTCAAAGACGCAAACCGACCGTTTGGACCATTTACTGAGTCCAGGAGCTTCTGTGCTTCTTCTTTTGAAGCCAGCCGTATTCGTGTGAAAACGCGAGGATGGGGAAAGGAACGGGGTTGATCCGAAGCTCACAGGTTAATATCAAAAATTACGCTAACTATAGGCCTGAGAAGGGACCGATGCCGACCACTGTTTTCGAGGTGTAAGTCTCGCCACTCATCGCGCCAGAGACAGCATGCCCGCCCGGTCCACCGACCCTACCTTGGCGGGGATTTCCCGCCAGGGTAGGGAATACAAGCCTATTAGGCTAAGCCTTAACAACGGATTTAGCCACCGCATATCTTGCCAAAGCCTCCTGATCAATGGTAATACCCAAACCAGCCCTATCCAGGGGAACGGAAACAAGGCCCTTGTTGACTTCAGGTAATTCCATTGTGATGTTCTCCCTCAAGGGATTAGGTGTTTGGTCATACTCTAACATGGGGGGTAAGGGATTAATAGATGGTGGATTGTCAGGAATAGAAGCAATGAGGTGCATCCCGCAATACAGAGCAATCCCCGTCCCCCAAACGTGAGGGTTGTATTGGATCCCATGGGTATTGGCCAAAGTCACCAGTTTTCGGGCTTCTGTTAGGCCCCCAGCACAACATGTGTCCGGTTGGACGATATCTACAGCTCGACGGCAAATGAGATTCTTAAATCCATACCTCGTATATTCCCCTTCCCCCCCAGCCACAGCCATATCTAATGCGTGTTTGACCTCAATGTATCCTTCAATATCCTCAGGTGGAACTGGTTCTTCGAACCAACTGACTTGGTATTCTTCCAGTCGTCTTCCCAATTCAATAGCGGTTTGTGCATTGTAAGCATGGTTAGCATCCACCATGAGCTGGCAATCATACCCTATTGCTTCCCTTACTGCTTGAACAAACTGGATGTCTTCTCGAGGATGATAGCCTATCTTCATTTTGATGCTCCGAAAACCCGCATCAAGGTAACCCTGCGCTTCTTTGATCAGCTTGTTCAAAGAGAAATCAGGACTAAAGTAAAGACCTGTGGCATAAGCTGGGAATTCCCGACGAAAAACCCCACCCAGCAGCCTACAAACAGGCAGATCCACAGCCTTACCCATGATATCCCAAAGAGCAATGTCCAGAGCGCTCATCCCACAAATGATAATGCCTTTCTGTCCATAGTCCCGATACCTATTGTATAGACTTTGCCAAATCACCTCTACATCAAAGGGGTCTGAACCTAGAATCATGGGGGCGAGACCTTTTTCAATTACAGCAGCATTAAGTTCAGCAGGCCCAAAGGCCTCTCCCCAACCCTCTATGCCTTCGTTGGTGATGACCTGGACAACGCAAGAACCCCGATCGTCGTACCACATCTGAGAGTAACCGAATGGTTCACAAAGCCTGTCTGAACGCAAAACATACACATTGATCGTTTCTATATACAAAGCACATACCCCCTAGTAGTATTTGACTACGATTTCTGTAAAGCTCGTTTTTTCCCTTTTATCCGAACCCAATCACGCCTCGGATTGGCCAAAGCCCAGAAGGACATCCCGAATATAAACCGCGAAGGCCGACCGATGTGCCGGGAACATCGCCGAATCATCACGTTTATAAGGTTGCGATATTGTCAGCTCCCCCTTCATCGGATCAATCGAAGTGCTTGGCGCCCCTTGTTGGCAGGTTATCTATTTGACTATACCGAATAATGTTCTGTTATCCTGTTGTTCCTGGAAAGGGGTGAAATCCGTGGATTCTGGCATTATCTTTGACATCCAACGATTTTGCATTCACGACGGCCCTGGTATTCGTACACTAGTCTTTCTCAAGGGCTGTCCCCTGCACTGTCCCTGGTGTTCCAACCCCGAATCTCAAGGATTTGGGCCCGAACTGCTTTTCCATCCCGAGAAGTGCATTGGCTGTCTGGCTTGTATTAGAGCGTGCCCCGAAAAAGCCATAACCGTCAACCAAAAAGGGCAGCTGGTTTTTGACCGAGCCCTCTGCACAAACTGCGGACGATGTTGTCAGGACTGTTACGCGGAAGCAAGGATAATGAAAGGACAACGTTACACCGTCGAAGAGGTAATCAATGGGGTGCTCAAGGATGATGCTTTTTATGCCGATTCAGGAGGTGGAATTACCATCGGGGGTGGTGAACCCCTAGCTCAGATCAAATTCGCCGCCGCCATCCT
>JAAZLZ010000083.1 GCA_012799075.1 Bacillota bacterium | reverse complement strand
CTGCATGCATCCCTGTTTGGCCTGGTGCCCTTGGTCAATATGCGGGATGAGGAAGAGATGGCGCGGGGCGAGCTAATGCGTTTTTTCGCCGAAACGGCCTGGTATCCGACGGCCCTCCTGCCGAGCCAGGGAGTGGAATGGGAAGGAATCGATGATTTTTCGGCCAAGGCGACTTTGAAAGACGGCGAGGTTGTTCTGACAGTTGTGTTCCACTTTGATGAACAGGGTCTGATTGAATCGGTGCGGGCCGAGGAACGGGGGCGCACCGTTGGACGCGAAGTGATCCCTACACCTTGGGAAGGCCGCTGCAGCAACTATAAAGTCCGCCATGGCATGTTAGTTCCCCTCGAAGGCGAGGTGGCCTGGATTCTGCCCGAGGGCCCGAAAACCTACTGGCGGGGCCTGATTACAAATATTAATTATGAGTTCGCCCAGTGAGAATTCAGGGAAGAAAGCCCCAAGGAGAGTCGGTCCCTTGGGGCTTGGGCTTCATCTGGGGCTAAAGGCTTCGACGAGTTCTGTCACCCGGGCGATCCGGGAGATGTCGGCTTCGGGCATGACGTTGTCCGCTACCCCCAAGATTATCCTCGCGGGGCGGCTGGCCAGCAGCTGAAAGAGATCTTTAAGATAGGCCTCAAACTCCATCTCGCTGCAGGAAGTGGGGCAGACCAGGGTCGATGGGATTCCTCCCCAAATGACCATTTGATCTCCCCAATGTTCGAGGGCCTGCTCGAGGGTGCAGCTCACCATGGGAGCCGTGCAGAAGCACTCAACGATATCAATGCCGCTTTCCCGGAAGGAGCCCAATAGGAGCCGGGAGTCGGCATCCGCGTGGATGGCCAGCTTCTTGCCGGCGCGGTGGAGCTTTGCTGCCAACTCCTGGAAGTAGGGAACCATGTACTTGTTGAAAACCGGCGGGGGCGTCATCATCGAGTCGTAGTGGGCTCCATGGAGGATGATGGGGGTGGGGGCCTGAATGAAAAGCTCATGGAGCTCTCTTTGTTTTTCCCATAGCAGATAGTAGAGCCTTTCTACTTGGGCGGGCCTGTCCGCCAGTTCGAAGTAGGCGCGGTTGTACCCCATGTAGTGATGCAGAATGCGAAACATGGGATCCCATCGGGTGAAGGTCATGGGAACGCCGTCATCGCCGATTTCTTCCTCATAGGCTTGATGTTCAGCGAAGGTAGGGATGTAACGGATGTTTGCAATTAAATGCTCCACCACCCGGTAGTCCTTTTCCCCTTTGATGAGGTGCTCAACCACCCCTTCTTCGAAGGGCATGCCCTTGCTCTTGGCGGCTGGGTTAATCCGGATTTTCTCCGTTGCCTCCCCAACGGGGGTGATGTATGTGCGGATCAGAAGATTGTCCTCTCTGGCCTCCCTAATCGTCGTATTATCAATGGCCACCTCCACCAACTTGCCATCCCGGGCTGGATGGCCAACCCCCAGGTCCTTCATGATTTGAGGCAGGGTCCACCCTTGGTACTTGGCGGGCAGTGTCCCCATGGTGGAATGGGCTTTGTACCAGATCTCAAGGCGCGGCACCCATGGAATGCGATCGGGACGCTCCCCGTTGATGACAGATAAGATGCGCTGACGAAAGGTCATCTCGCACGTCCTTTCTGAAAATGCTTGTGCGCTAAATATTCGCCCTCGACGCTTTCCTACCTGCATGGACCGGACATGTTCCAGGGATGTTTTGGTTATGAGAATAAGGAGGGCTGGTTGGCGCAGGATATCTTTCCCCTGTTGCCGAAAGATGTTTCGATCAGTGGTAGTAGAAGGAGGGTCGAAGATTGTCCGTTACAAAGCAAGAAATTAAAAGACTCGGCGAAATGATTTATCTTGATTTGACCGATGGGGAGTCGGTGCGGTTTGCCGATTTGCTGAATCTTGTTCTAAAGAAGGCTGATGACCTGTTAAGCGGCCTTAAGGACAAACCCCTTCGTCACATTAGCCAGCTAAGGAATCGGATGCGGGAAGATGGGGTGGGCATTCCCCTGCCTAAGGAAAAAGTACTGGCAAATGCTGCGGAAACCCAGGACGGGTGCTTCCGGGTGCCCCGTATTCTTGAAGACTGAGGGGAGGAGGATGACCCTTGACCATTGCCGGAATGAGCGTTGTTGAGATCTTGGAAGGCCAGCAGAGGGGGGAGTTTACTCCTGAAGAAGTCCTCCGGGCCCACCTAGATAGAATCGAAGCGGAAGATGTCGGCGCATTCTTGCGCCTGTGTCCAAAGGGCTCCCCAGGGAAAGGTCTTCTTCAAGGGGTCCCCGTAGCCTTAGGTGATGAGGTTTGTACGGAAGGGGTGGAAACGACCGCGGGATCCCGGATCTTGTCGGGATTCGTGCCTCCATACCAGGCGACGCTGGTTGGCAAGCTCGAAGGGGCAGGCGCGGCTGTAGTCGGCAAGACCAACCTGACCGAATTTGGCTTGAGCTTTGCCATGGAGGATGCTCTTTTCCAGCGGACGCAAAACCCTTGGCGGTCAGGGACGACCCCAGGGGGCGCGGCGGGGGGCGCAGCAGCGGCTGTCGCCGCCGGGCAAGCACCCGCGGCCGTTGCTTCCGATACGGGAGGGGATGTACGGATCCCTGCCAGCTTTTGTGGTGTGGTGGGATTTACCCCCACTTACGGCCGTATATCCCGCTATGGAGTGATTCAGCATGCCCCGTCCCTTACCCAGGTGGGGCTGTTGGCCCAAAAGGTTAGGGATATTGCCTTGCTGCTAAAGGTGCTGGCAGGGGAGGACCCCCAAGATGCCACCACTTTGCCCGGGGAACTGCCCGACTTTTTGGAGAAGCCCGGGGAGCCTGGGTCATGGCGTATTGGCATAGCTCCCGAGGCGTATAGGAGCTGCGCTGGGGGAGATGTCTACCAGGCGACGGAGGAATTATGGCAAAGGGCTGCCGAGGAGCTGGGCTGGCAGTTGGTTGAAGTAGATATGTCTTGGCTTGATTTGGCTCAAGTTGCCCGTCGACTGATTGCTGCCGCGGAGTCCAGTTCTAGCCTGGGCCGCTATGACGGGGTGCGGTATGGCTACAGGGCCAAGGATGCCCAGGACATGAGAGAGCTTTTCAGCAGGACCCGGGCCGAGGGCTTCGGCGAAGGAGTCAAAGGTGAAATGCTCTTGGGCACCTATATCCTGGGCGATCAAGCCCATTACGAAGCTTATTACCTCCAGGCCCTGCGGGCCCGGAATCTGGTTTACAAGTCCATTAAGGACCTTTGGCAGCAAGTCGATTTGATTCTGACCCCAACGACTCCCCGACCCGCGGGAGAGGGAGAAACACCCTTGGAGATATTCACTGGACCTAGCAATTTGGGGGGCTTGCCAGCCATTTCCCTTCCCTGTCGACTTGTTGGGGGGCTGCCGGTGGGTGTCCAGTTGATAGCCCCGGCGGGGGAAGAAGGACGTCTTTTGCGGGCAGCCCATGTTCTAGAAAAAATGATTGACTTTGCTTCGTCCAGGAATGGGGGTGGACAACGTGCATGATTTCGAAGCTGTTATTGGACTGGAGATCCACGTGGAGCTGTCAACTGCCTCCAAGATCTTCTGTTCTTGCCCGACTACCTTCGGGGCCGAGGTCAATACCCAGTGCTGTCCGGTCTGCCTGGGACTGCCGGGGTCCTTGCCCGCGATGAATCGTAAAGCTGTGGAGTATACGGTCAAAACGGGTCTAGCCTTGAATTGCCGGATTGCCCAGCATACCTGGTTTGACCGGAAGAACTACTTTTACCCCGATTTGCCAAAGGCCTATCAGGTTTCCCAGCAGGATGCCCCCTTATGCACCGGCGGCTGCTTGGAAATCCCCATGGGCGAGAAGGGGACCAAGAAGGTGGGCATCAACCGGGTGCACCTGGAGGAAGAGGTGGGCAAATCCCTCCACGCGGGCGAGACCATCATCGATGCCGTCTATTCCCTCCTCGACTACAACCGGGCGGGCATTCCTTTGATTGAAATCGTCACCGAACCTGACATCCGTTCGGCGGAGGAGGCCCAGGTATTTCTCGAGAGCTTGCGGAATATCGTGCGTTACATCGAAGTGTCCGACTGCAAGATGCAGGAAGGTTCATTGCGCTGCGATGCTAACATCTCCTTGCGGCCCAAGGGGAGCACCGTTTTCGGCACCAAGACGGAAATCAAGAACCTGAACTCTTTCCGGGCGGTGCGCCGGGCTCTGGAATATGAAATCAAGAGGCAGGCGGGAGTCCTCAAGGATGGTCTGGCCGTAGAAGCGGAAACTCGGCACTGGGATGAGCAAAAGGGCATCACCATCGCCATGCGCTCCAAGGAGCACGCTAGCTACTATCGCTGTTTTGCCGATCCCAACTTGGTTCCCTTGGACCTAGCGGCCGAATGGATCGGCCAAATGGAGGCGGAGTTGCCGGAACTGCCCGGCGCCCGTCGGCAGCGGTTCATCGACGGATATGGATTGCCCGAGTATGATGCCCAGGTCCTTACCTCTTCGAAAGAGATGGCGGATTTCTTCGAGGAGGTAGTCAAGGGCTACAATGATCCCAAAACGGTAAGCAACTGGATCATGACGGACATCCTCCGGCATGTGAAAGACCAGGATGAAGAGACCGAAGGGATCCCCCTTGCTCCGGCTAGCTTAGTGGAGCTGCTCCAGCTCATCGAACAAGGGACCATCAATCGCAACCAAGCCAAAGAAATCGTACTGCCGGAGATGTTCGAGGACGGCAAGAGTCCCCGGCAGATCGTCAAGGAAAAAGGACTCGAGCAGATCAGCGACACCTCCCAGCTGGAAGGGGTCATTGCCTCCGTCCTCGAAGCCAACCCTGATGTGGTCCAGGATTATTTGGGGGGCAGGGAGAAAGTAATGGGCTTTTTGGTGGGCCAGGTGCTCAAGGAGACAAAGGGCAAGGCAAATCCCCGCCTGGTCAATGAAATGATTCGGGAGAAACTGAAGCAGTAAGATGGGGCCCGGGGAACTCCCCGGGCCTGCGTATAAAATCAGGGCAGTAATTTCACCCTAGTAGAGGAGGGACTACTTGAAAGAGGGGTGGATTAGTTGCCCGAACTGCGCAAAGACCCGACGACAGAGACCTGGGTTGTGATTTCCCAAGAACGATCGAAGCGGCCCAGTGACTTTAAGCTTCCTAAAGAGACTAAAGCG
>JAAZLZ010000082.1 GCA_012799075.1 Bacillota bacterium | reverse complement strand
CCGGGTCCACCCGGTTGGTGGGTTCATCGAGGAGGAGTAGATCCTTATTCCCCGCAATGGCCCGGGCAATGAAGACCCGCTGCTGCTGTCCCCCCGACAAATGGCTGATTGGTTCGTCTCTGTAATCCAGCATATCGACTTGGTCCAAGGCCGCCCATGCCTTCAGTCTGTCTTCCTTCCCCGGGAAGCGGAGCAAGCCTAACGCGCCGTACATCCCCATGAGGACAACA
Organism: Bacillota bacterium; assembly: GCA_012799075.1. Lineage (GTDB taxonomy): Bacteria > Bacillota > Limnochordia > JAAZLZ01 > JAAZLZ01 > JAAZLZ01. The sequence goes on along the minus strand of JAAZLZ010000082.1, from coordinate 1,469 downwards.
TCCTTCACCAGGGGTGAGAAACTGAAGCTGTCGGGCAGACCCTGGGGAAGATAACCGATGCTGGTTCGAGGGACCTTCCCCGATCCCAAAACGATCATCTCGCCCCTGGAGAGGGGGAGCAAGCCCAGGACCACCTTGAGCAGCGTGCTCTTGCCGGAGCCGTTAGGGCCCATTAGCCCTGCGAATTCCCCTCGGGGCAGCTTAAGGTCAATGCCTTCCCACAGGAAGTGCCGTCCATACCGGAAGGCGCCCCCTTGCATCAAAACGGCAAGTGACATCTCCATCACCTAGATTCTACAGCCATTATACACCTTTAGGGCAGCCAGGCCATAGGGTCAATTGTCCGGTCGTTAATCTTGATCCGAAAGTCCACATGGGGACCCGTCACCACCCCTGTGGCGCCGGAGCGGGCGATGACATCGCCCCCGCGCACCCGCTGACCTTTGCGGACGAGGACCCGGGAGTTGTGCAGATACCAAGTGGTGATGCCGCTGCCATGGTCGATCACAACCACCAGCCCTCCGCCGCCCATCCATCCCGTTCGGCTGACGAGCCCCGGGGCAGCCGCGCGGACCGGGGTTCCGGAAGGAGCGGCGATGTCGATTCCGCCGTGGAAGTGCTTCCTGCCATAGACGGGATGGATCCGCCAGCCGTAGCCTGAGGCGATCCGGCCCCGCACTGGCCAGACCATCGGAAGGCGGCTAGTGGCGCCCTGGATTGGAATGATGATTTTTTGACCAATCTGCAGGCGGTCTGGATTAGGCAGATGGTTGCACCCCAGAAGCTCGGGCACCGTGGTGTTGAATCGGCGCGCGATGGCGGACAGGGTGTCTTTTCCCTGCACAGTGTAGTCAATTCGGCTTGGATGGGATTGTGCCGGCAGGGCCCGGGGGATCATCAGTTCTTGTCCAATGATGATCTTTGATGAGACGAGATCATTGGCCTCCACTAAGAGGCCAAGGGGGACATTGTATCTTTGGGCAAGGACTGACAAGGACTCTCCCCGGCGAACGATATGAATCAGGTTCTCTTCGCTTTCCGCCAGCTTTTCCAGGGCTTCCCTGGTAGCCGGTCCAGCCAGCCCGTCGACTTGGAGACCCTGGCGCCTTTGAAACTCCTGGACCGTCTTGGTAGTCTCCGGCCCGTAGATGCCATCGGCCTCCAGATGAAAACCCACCCCCCGCAGTGCGGCCTGCAGGGCCTTCACTTCAATGCCGCGCATCCCTGGGCGGAGCACCATTTGTGTCGAAGCTGCCAGGGGGATCACCATGCTGCAGAACAGGAAGACTACCAGCAGGGCTGCTGCGTAGCCCTTGATCTGATACATTACTGATCCTCCTTCTTGCCTGGATTGTTCATCCCTCCATTCCAAGAGCCTTACTCTAGCATATGTGCAGCCGCTGCCCGATAGTGTATCACTTTGGGGCTGATAATATGCGGTTGGGTAAATGTGAAACAATGTTAGCCTT
>JAAZLZ010000081.1 GCA_012799075.1 Bacillota bacterium | reverse complement strand
CAGAGTTCTCCGCGGGGGTGACCGCTGCCTCCTCGACTATTGGTCCCATCATTCCCCCGAGTGTACCGTTGGTCATCTACGCCATCTTGGCCAACGTGTCGGTGGGAGCCGTCCTCATCGGCGGCATCATACCGGGGGTTCTGATCGGCATTACCTTGATGATCATGGTCGCCTACACCGCCCGGGTAGAAGACTTCCCCCGGGGTGCGCCCTTCGATTGGGTGGAGCTTAAGGAAAGCTTCAAGGAAAGCTTCCTGGCCCTGATTACGCCCTTGATTCTAATCGGGGGCATTGTCTCGGGCTACTTCACCGTCACCGAGGCCTCGGCAGTTGCGGTGCTATATGCTTTAATCCTGGCCGTGTTCATCTTCAAAGAAGTCGATGCCCAGTGGCTGTGGAGCATGGTCAAGCAGACCATGGTTGACTCGGCCGCGGTTACCTTCCTCGTGGCCACAGCCAACGCCTACGGATACCTCGCCGTCAGGACTAGGCTGCCCATCATCTTGGCCGAACAGATGACGGCCATCACCACGAACCCTTTGATTCTGCTCATGATCATCAACGTTTTCCTCCTCATCGTGGGGCTGTTCATGGAGACCATCGCTGCTTTGACCATTCTGGTGCCCATCCTAGTGCCCTTGATCAACATGGTGGGCATCGATCCGGTTCACTTCGGCATCGTGATGGTTTTCAACTTGATGATCGGCCTGCTTACGCCTCCCTTCGGCTCGGTCCTCTTTGTCTTAAGCAAGGCCATTGACCTGTCCCTGGAAAGGATTATCCGGGGAGTAATACCTTTTTACCTTCCCCTGGTGATTGCCTTGCTCCTCATGACCTTCTTCCCTGGCCTGACCACCTGGCTGCCGGGGCTTTTCTTCGGATAAGGGCCGGATTTCCGGCCCGCCCACTCCTTCCAATTGACAATGATTGTGCCCTGGTCTATAGTAGTACGTGAAGAATAGTACAAACTTTTCCTGCCTGTTGCTGCTAACAATTGGAGGAGCCCGCCATGGTCATTGAAGTATGTGTGGGGAGTTCCTGCTACTTACGGGGAGCGCCTGCAGTCATCCGCATCCTGGAAAGCCTGATCACCAAATATGGACTAGAAGAAAAAGTAGTGCTAAAGGGGAGTTTTTGCATGCAGCAGTGCACCCAGGGAGTCACCATCAGGATCGATGGCGCCATCCACTCGGGACTAAGCAAGGAAGATGCATCCCGGCTGTTTCACCACATCGTCCTGCCCTCCCTGGAAGCTGCGGGAGGTGAGGACTGATGTCCGTTATCTACACGGTGAAGGCCAAATGCCGCGACTGCTACAAGTGTTTGCGTTTATGTCCAGTCCAAGCCATCAAGTTCTCCTCCGGCGGGGCCAACATGCGGGCCTGTGTCCTAGAGGATGAGTGCATCCTCGATGGGCGGTGTGTTGCCGTTTGCCCCCAGAACGCCAAGAAAGTCCGGCGGGATGTGGAGCTAGTCCAAGGCTGGCTGGAAGCAGGCGAAAAGGTGGCCGTGAGCTTGGCCCCTTCTTTCGTTGTCGGAATGCCGGTGGAAGATCCCGGCTTGGTTGTGGCGGGCCTCAAAAAGTCTGGCTTTGCCATCGTCCAGGAAACTGCCCTAGGAGCTGAACTGGTGGCCCGGGAACAAAGCCGGCTAAGCAGGGGAAAAGGGATTCTTTTAGAACCCCAGATCAACAGCAGTTGTCCGGTGGTGGTGAACCTCGTTGAACGGCACTACCCAGGGCTGATTCCCCACCTGGCCCCCCTGGTCTCCCCCATGGTGGCCCATGCCCGCTCCCTGAAACTAAAGGACCCGGAGCTCAAAGTCGTCTTCATTGGCCCCTGCATTGCCAAAAAGGAGGAAGCGGCCCAACTGGGGGATGTGGATGCCGTCCTCACCTTTCAGGAGCTTTGGGACTGGTGGAGCCAAGGGGAGTTCGTTGCCGATGAGAGGCCGGCGGAATTCGATCCTCCCCATGCCGATTTGGGCAGATTGTTTCCCATCGATGGCGGCATGCTGAAAACGGCCCGGATCGATGGCGATTTGGTCGAGGGTCAAAGCATCGCCATCAGCGGCATGGACAACTGCCTTTCCTTCATGGAGACCCTCTCCCAAGGGAAAGCAGCGGGCATCCGAATAGTTGAGATGCTAGCCTGTCCGGGCGGGTGCATCAACGGGCCGGCCGCGGCCGTTGACCCCCCCCTAAGTGACATCGTTAATTTGTTTCAGCGGCGCCAACGACTGCTGGCGGCCTACCGGAACAGAGCTCCCAAGGAGTCTTCCCCCTTGGAGCTTGTTCCCCGCCTTCTCTACAGGGACTATCAGGACCGGCAAGTTGACGAGCCGATCCCATCGGAAGAAGAAATCAGGGCCGTCCTGGCCCAGGTGGGCAAAGTAACCAAAGAGGATGAACTTAATTGCGGCGCCTGCGGCTATGGCTCCTGCCGGGAAAAGGCCGTGGCCGTTTGCCGGGGTCATGCTGAGCTTGAGATGTGCATCCCCTACATGCGGGAAAAGGCCGAATCCATCGCCAACCTAGTTCTAAATGCCCTGCCCAGCGGGGTAATCGTCGTCAATCCAGACCTTAAGATCATGGAAATCAACAACGCCGCCCGGGAGCTTTTCCACTGCAGCGACAAGGTTGTCGGCGGGGATGTGGACGTCTTATTGGAGCCTGAATACTTCCGCCGGGTCCTCCAAGGACGACGGATGGACCAACGAAGGGTCGCCTATCACCGCCACGATTTGGTAGTTGAGCAAACCATCTTCTTTGTGCCGGAACATAGCATGATCGTTGGGATCTTCACCAATGTCACCCAAGAAGAAGAACGGCTGCGGCAAGTGCAGGAAATCAAGGCAGCCGCGACGGAGCGGGCCCAGGAAGTCATCAACAAGCAAATGAAAGTGGCCCAGGAGATCGCAAGCCTCCTCGGGGAGACGACGGCCGAGACTAAACTCTCCCTCATCAAGCTCATCGAACTGTTGCGGGAGGAGCAATAGATGGAGCTCTTTGTCGAAATCGGGAAGATGCAGCTGAACAAAGACGGGGAAGAACTCTGTGGGGATAATATCTCGATCACCCAACAGGATGGCTCCCTCATGATCGTAACGGCCGACGGCCTTGGCAGCGGTGTGAAAGCCAATATCCTCTCCACCCTCACCGTCAAGATGGCGGCCACCATGCTCGAAAAAGGGGCCAGGATCGAAGATGTCATCGAGACTATGGCCGATACCCTGCCCGTTTGCAGGGTGCGCCAACTGGCCTACAGCACCCTGTCCATCCTGCGGATAGCCCGGGATGGGCAGGCCTATCTCATTGAATATGACAACCCGCCGGCCTTCATCGGCCATGGAAACCAGCCTGTGGGTCTGACCAGGATGAAGCGGGGCATCGGCGACAAGACCGTCAGGGAAGCCTTCTTCTGCCTGCGAACCGGGGACTGGGTCGTTTTGGTCAGCGATGGGGTCATCAACGCTGGCATCGGCGGCATCTGGAACTTGGGCTGGGGATGGGAGCGGGTGAATAACTATCTCCTCTGGTTGATGGGCACCGATGCTGGGGCCCAGGAAGCGGCGGAAGAACTGGCCCGGGTGACCAAGAAGCTCTATGCCGGTCGGCCCGGGGATGATGCCAGCATTGTGGTGATCAAGACCCGTCCGCCCCGCTATCTGACCCTCCTGGTCGGCCCTCCCCGGGATCCTTCCCAGGATGAGCAGGTTGTCGGGCAGCTCATGTCCTCTCCAGGCAAGAAGGTGGTCTGCGGGGGAACGACGGGCAACATGGTGGGGCGGGTCCTAAACAAGGAAGTAGTCGTCGATCTGGCTTCAATGACGAAACGGATTCCCCCCATCGCCTCCATTGAAGGGATCGATTTGGTCACCGAAGGGGTGCTGACCCTCCTTGGGGTGGTGGACCGGCTCCGGGCGGACCAGACCAAAGAAGAGCTGGAAGGGCTTTGGGATGGGGCAAGCCGTCTTGCCTCCCT
>JAAZLZ010000080.1 GCA_012799075.1 Bacillota bacterium | reverse complement strand
GACCGCTCCGGGCGGACATGATGACCCTGTTGTTGTTCAAAGAGCTGTATGGAGGTGATCTGGACCATTCACTTAGGGCTGTTGTCCACGGAGGGTTCTTCAAGGTGGGATATGAAACACTAAGGAGGAGTTGACTTGTTAAACAGCAAAAAGGCAATGACTGCGCTGATGATCACCCTTGTAGTGCTGATGATGGGTTTCAACGGGCTGGCCCAGCCAGTCTACACCATCAAGTACGTCGCCTCCGGCCCTGCCGATCCTTTGGTTTATGTACCTTATACAGTGGGTTATGTGTTCAAGAACCTGGTGGAGGACCGCACCCAGGGAAGGGTCAAGGTGGACCTTTACCCAGCCGGGCAGCTAGGCTCCCAACGGGAGGGCATCGAGGGGGTAATGATGGGCACCGTTGAGGCGGCCTCGGTCAACTTGGCGGCTCTATCGGGCTTTTTCCCTGAGATGGATGTCTATGGCATCCCCTGGCTGTTCCCCTCGGAGGAGGTTGCGGCCCGGGTGTTTGACGGCCCCTTCGGCCAAGCCCTGGAGAAGGAGATGCGGGATCGGCTGGGGATTCGCATTGCCGGCGGGATCAGCATTCTCGGGTATCGGCACATGACCAACGGGGTTCGTCCCATCCGGACTCCCGCTGACCTTAAGGGTTTGAAAATGCGGACCATGGACAACCCGACCTACATCGAGATGTTCAGGTCCTTGGGAGCGGTGCCGACGCCCATCGCCATCGGAGAGACCTACCTTGCCCTCCAGATGGGTACGGTGGATGGCCATGAGAACCCGGCCAATGTCATCGAGTCCTACAAGTTCTACGAGGTCCAAAAGTATTTGACCCTCACCGGCCACGTTTTGAGCGGCCAGGTGATGGTGATGAGCGAGGCCTACCTGAACTCGATGCCGACGGATATTCGCGAAGCCGTCCTGGACGCGGCCAGGGACGCGGTGGTGAATGTCCGGGGGGCCGCGATGCTCCTCGATGTGATGTCCCGCACCAACCTGGCGGAAAAGGGAATGCAGGTCTACATGCCGACCGAAGCAGAACAGGCCCTTTTCCGTGAAAAGACCCAGGGCCCGGCGGTGGAGCTGCTCAAGAAGTCCATGGATCCGAAGTGGGTCGACGGCGTCTTGCAGGCCGTTGAAGATGCCAAGATAGAGATCAAGAAGGAGAAGGAGCCCTTCCTGTAAGGAGTAGATCAGTGCTGAACCCTTGGGCCGGTATAGCCTGAGGGTTCAGCCTTGTATTTATCTTGCAAGGGTTCAATAAGGGCAGGATGGATCAAGGTTTTTGCCTAATATGTAATAAGGAATGTAATTAAATGAGCATAACTGATCAATTTGCCGACTGGGAGGGGAGGGCGCTGAAAAGATTATTCGCTGGACTCACCTGGTTAACGGAAAAGCTTGTGGTTCTATTAATTTTTACCATGACGATCCTTGTTCTGTTGCAGGTTGTGCTGCGGTACGTATTTGGGACTGGGGTGTCCTGGTCCGAAGAAGTCTCCCGTTATCTTCTAGTGGCTATTACCTTCCTCGGTGCAGGCTTGGGGGTTCGCCGGAACCGTCACGTTTCGGTGCAGGTATTTGTACAGATGATGTCCCCCCGTGTACAGGCGGTGGTCAAGAGGATTGTCGAGTTGGCCGTGTTGTTCTTCATACTCGTCTTCATCCGTTCGAGCTTCGACCTGTTCAGCCGCTTCCATGTGCAAAGAGCCCCTGCCTCGCGCATTTCCATGGGCTGGCCCCATGGCTCGATGGTCGTAGGAGGCGTCCTAATGCTGGTACAGCTCCTAGCCCGCGTTTGGCACGAACTTGACCACGGGACGACCCTAAAATCTGAGGTTGGGGGGGAGGATATCTAATGAATCCGCTAGTGCTAATGCTGTTGACCTTCTTCGCGGCCCTGGTTGTCGGGGTGCCCGTTGCCTTTTCTCTAGGGCTGGCATCTGTCAGCTATCTTCTGGTCACCGGCCGCTTTGCCTGGGCGCTCTTATCCCAACGGATGTTCTCCATTGTCGACTCCTTCCCTTTGCTGGCGGTGCCCTTCTTCATTCTTGCCGCCCGGTTGATGGAGGACAGCGGCATCTTGGGCAGCTTGCTGGAGTTGTCTAGGGCCCTGGTCGGCCATATCCGCGGGGGCCTGGCCCACGTGAACATCGTAGCCAGCATGTTTTTTGCCGGCATTACCGGGTCGCCCACGGCGGATACCGCGGCTATCGGCTCTGCCCTGATTCCGGCCATGGTGGCCGAGGACTATCCCCTTGACTTCAGTGCCGCGGTGACCGTTTCTTCATCGACCATTGGCCCCATCATTCCTCCAAGCATTCCCATGGTGATTTACGCCCTGGTGGAAGGACGGACTTCCCTGGCGGCCCTTTTCCTGGCCGGGTTTGTTCCCGGGATCTTGGTGGGCTTCGCCCTCATGTTCGTTGCCTGGGTGATCTGCGTCAGACGGGGCTTTGGTTTGACGAGGAGCCGGAGGATAACGCTGAAGGAGCTCTGGCCTATTATGGGACGTTCGTTCATGGCCCTTTTAATGCCGATTATCATCCTGGGGGGGATTCTAACGGGGATTTTTACCCCTACGGAAGCCTCGGCAACCGCGGTGGGATACGCGTTCATCGTTGGCTTTTTCGTAACGAAGCGCTTGAAGCTGGATTCCTTGCCCGACCATTTCCTGAGCACGGCTATTACTACCGCTTCCGTGCTGTTTGTCCTGGCGGCTTCCAGTGTGTTCGGCTGGATCTTGACGGTGGAGCAGGTTCCCAACCAGCTGGCCCGGGCTTTCCTTGAGTTTTCTTCAGACCCGGCGATATTTCTCCTACTGGTTAACCTGATGCTTCTCATTGTGGGTTGCTTCATGAACACTACCTCGGCCATTACCATCCTGGCTCCGATTCTTTCTCCCATTGCCCTTTCCATGGGCATCAATCCCGTCCACTTCGGATTTGTAATGGTCATGAATCTTATCCTGGGCCAGATCACCCCGCCCGTCGGCTCCTGCCTGTTTGTTGTCTGCGGGATCAGCGAGGTGACCATGGAGGAAGTATCTAAAGCAGTCTTGCCTTTCCTTGCCGCGGAGATCGTGATCTTGTTCTTGGTTACGTACGTGCCATCTATTTGCCTGTTCATCCCCCGCATGTTCGGCTTCGTCTAACCCGGGTCCACCTGGGTCAGGACAGGGGACAGGAAAATCAACGGCAAAAGACCTCGCCGCCCACCATCACAAGGGTGCGAGGTCTTTCACCTACTAAGCCTTGACGCGTACCCCGGAAAATGTGGTAGGGGGCCATAGTTTCCTTCACTGCCCGCTGGGTTTTGGGAGAGTTGTTCCAGGGTATCGTAGTAATATCGCAAAGTTCCGCGAGGTGAAGACTAAGTCTATCAAGGTTTAGAACGGGCATG
>JAAZLZ010000079.1 GCA_012799075.1 Bacillota bacterium | reverse complement strand
GGGGCAGTGGGGATCTACAAAGACGGAGTCTTTCAAGCACAAAGACTGTTAGTTAAATGTCCGTCCAAATATCGGGGGGAATAGCCATGGTGCTATCAGCTCTTTTGTCATCAGTGATTGCTGGAATAGGTTGGGGACTAGCCTTTTGGGGTCGTCGGCAGACAAAGCACCTATGTCGGTGGGCCTATCGTTCCCACGTCGTTTTCATGAGCCTAGCTGCCCTTAGGCTGCTGCTTTTGATCATCAATCACCGGTTTGAGTATGCTTATGTGTCTTCCCATACCAGTACGAGCCTTTCGCCCCTATACCTTGTGTCGTCTTTTTGGGCGGGGCACGAAGGCAGTTTTCTCTTGTGGGGGTTGATTGGAGCTTGGATTGGGCTGGTGCTCTTACGGGTTGCCCGCCCGTTGGAGTTGTTTTTCTATAACCTAACCCAACTGGGGCTTACCAGTTTGCTGCTTATCAGCAATCCTTTTGCCTTGCTCGAAATAATGCCCACCGAAGGTCTAGGGCTCAATCCCTTATTGCAAGATCCGTGGATGGCCATCCATCCCCCCGTCATCTTCCTTGGATACGTGGGACTGGCGATACCCTTCGCTTTATCCCTGGCTGCCCTCCTTGAACGCAAAGAGAGTGAGTGGGCCCAAAGAACCCTACCTTGGAGCTTGTTTGGATGGCTATGCTTGGGTAGTGGCATTATCATCGGTGCCCTTTGGGCATACGAAGTACAGGGGTGGGGTGGTTATTGGTCTTGGGATCCGGTGGAAAACGCAGCCTTGATACCTTGGCTAATGGCAACGGCTCTCCTTCATGGCCAGTTGCAGGCACCGGGCATCTTAAAAACGAACTTTGTCCTGGCCATTTCGACTTACCTGATCATTCTCCTGGCCACGTTTGTGACCCGAAGCGGTTTGTTTGCCGATTTTTCCGTTCATTCCTTTGCCGATTTGGGGTTGGGTGGGCTCTTGTTGACAATGGTTGCCCTGCTAGGGGTCCTAGCCTCAATTATCCTGGGGTCTCGTTGGAAGGGACTCCGGGGACAGAGGGCTAGCTTTCTGTCCGTTGCAACCATCGCCGTATTGCTTTGTGCTGCCTTCATTGTAGGTGCGGGGACGGTTACTCCCCTGATTACCGCCAAGCTAGGCAGGCCAGCCTCTTTGGAGGCTTCTTTCTACAATAAGGGCACCTTTCCCTTAGCCCTTGTCGCCGGACTGTTGATGGCTCTCTTCCCTTGGATTGAGCGCAAGCAGTCCTTCATCATCCCAGGAATTTTCGTGCTTGCTGGGACAATACCGATTGCCGTGTTGACAAGGCAGCCTCTCCAATCATTGTTCACCGGGGTTTTCCTCGTGTCCTTGTTGACCAATGCCATCGCTTGGGTTGCTTCCCGATGGCGGAGCGGCTATTTGATCCATGGGGGAATAGCGATCATTTTCCTAGGGATCATTGTGTCAGCAAACTTCACCACTACGGAGAGACTGGCCCTTAGACCCGGGGAAAGCGGGGAAGTCGTAGGACACCAAATCAGATACCTTGGGGAGACGCCCACCGGGTTGGAGATGGATCTAACAGGACAAGGAGGCTCCTTCAAGGCCTTTCCCAAGATATATTCCCAGGATGGGGAGGTGGTGCGCAAGCCGCATATTGACCGGGGCCTGTTCAACGATATTTACATCAGTCCTTTGGCTCTGCAGCAAGACTGGGGACCCGGTCTTCGCCTCGGGAAAGGAGAAACAGTAGTCCAAGATGGTTATGAAGTCACCTTCCTCGGTTTCGATTTGATGGGCCATCAAGGGGGAAGGGTGGGGACTCAAGTGACTATCTCGGGGGCGGGGGCCGAACATCAGGTGGTGCCTACCCTCACCATTAAACCAAGTGGTCGGGAACAGGAAATAGCCTACATTTCGGATCTGGGCTTGGCCGTTGCCCTCGACGAAGTAGATGCCGGGGGAGAGGTTGTTTTGCGTCTCTTCCAGCCGGATGCGGCCCCCCAGGTTCTAATCCTAGAGGTTAGTCAAAGGCCCCTGATTAGTTTCCTTTGGCTTGGTGCCTTGTTGGCTATAGTGGGAAGCATCATGACCTTGCTTCAACGGAAGGGGTATTCCCAGGGACAAGAGCACTAGCTTGGATGTACTCCATCAAGTAGTGTTTAGCTGTTGTCGGCAACTAAAGCCAGACTGAGCCCGTCGCCAGTGTTGTGGGGTACGTGAGCAGGAAAAGTCAAGTGGTAGGGGGCCATAGTTTCCTTCACTGCCCGCTGGGTTTTGGGAGAGTTGTTCCAGGGTATCGTAGTAATATCGCAAAGTTCCGCGAGGTGAAGACTAAGTCTATCAAGGTTTAGAACGGGCATG
>JAAZLZ010000078.1 GCA_012799075.1 Bacillota bacterium | reverse complement strand
TGAAATCCACATGGATTACCCTGTCTTCAGCGAAGGTGTTGATGCGGGTTTTCGTAAAATCAATGAATTGATCAAGGAGCAGAAAGGAACCCGGCGCCAATTCCCGCCGCAGGGAGCCAACGGCTGCCGTTGCCAAGATGCCCGTCACGCCCATGCTGTAGAGCGCCCAGATATTGGCCCGGTAATTGATAAGATGGGGAGGAACACCGTGTCCCCGGCCATGGCGAGCCATAAACACCATCGGCCCCTGGGGGCCTTCCCCCACTATGGCATCGGCATCCCCGTAGGGGGTCTTGATCACCTGCTCCTTCGCCCCGGCAAGAAATACAGGGTCGTAGAGCCCCGTTCCGCCAATAACGGCTAACATAAATCATCAGGTCCCCGAGGGACCGTTCACCTGCCTCCTCCTTGTAATCCCTATATTCTCTTCGCCCTCGAATACCTATTCCCTGCTCCGCCTGCGCAGGTACTCCTCCCGGGCCATGAGCCTTGCCAACGCCCCCTGTAAAGCCCTTTGGGCAGAAGCATAATCAAAATCCGCGCCGCCTTCGCGAAGCATTCTGGCAGCCTTTTCCCTTGTCTGTTGGGCTAGGGCCACATCGATCGTTTCCGCGGCTTCCGCAAAGTCCACAATGATCCTGACTTGTCCATCCTTCACGTGTAAGAACCCCTCCCCGGCAGCAAAGATCTTCTCTCCTACCCGGATCGCCCACGGTTGAAGAATAGCCGCAAGGGGGGCATGTCCGGGAAGGATGCCGAGTTCACCATCGGCTGTTTTGGCAACGACCATCGGGGCCTGCCCCTGGAGAAAGACTCCCTGAGGTGTAACCACGTCCACCAGCAGAGCCTTCATTGCCCCATCCCTTTGGCCTTAGCCACCACATCATCAATGGTCCCCACATACAGAAAGGCCTCCTCTGGCAAGTGGTCGTACTTGCCGGTCAAGATCTCCCTAAATCCTCTAACGGCCTCTTCCCGGGTCACGTACACCCCAGGCACCCCCGTGAAGCTTTCCGCGACAAAAAAGGGCTGGGAGAGAAACCGTTCGATGCGCCTTGCCCGGGCCACCGTCTCCTTGTCCTTATCGGACAGTTCTTCAACCCCCAAGATGGCAATGATGTCCTGGAGCTCCCGGTAACGCTGAAGGATTTCCTGTACTTGCCGAGCAGTCCGATAATGCTCCTCCCCAACGACCGTGGGATTGAGAATGCGGGAGGTGGAGGCGAGGGGGTCAACGGCAGGGTAGATCCCCATCTCCACAATCCTCCGGTCCAGATTGGTGGTCGCATCCAGGTGGGTAAAGGTGGTCGCCGGAGCAGGATCGGTGTAGTCATCGGCGGGCACATAAACAGCTTGGATCGACGTGATGGAACCCCGGTGGGTCGATGTAATCCGTTCCTGCAAAGCACCCACATCCGTTGCCAAAGTAGGTTGGTAGCCCACAGCAGACGGGAGCCTGCCCAAGAGGGTTGACACCTCCGCTCCGGCTTGGATGAAGCGGAAGATATTATCGATGAACAAGAGGATATCCTTGCCGCAGGCATCGCGGAAATACTCGGCCATGGTCAACCCAACCAGCCCCACCCGCATCCTCGCACCTGGCGGCTCGTTCATCTGGCCGTACACCAGGACGGTCTTCTCCAGGACCTTCGAGGACTTCATTTCCAGCCACAGCTCATTTCCCTCCCGGGTCCGCTCCCCCACCCCGGCAAAAACAGAATAGCCTCCATGCTGAGCTGCAATATTCCGGATAAGCTCCATGATAATCACCGTCTTGCCCACCCCAGCGCCCCCGAAAAGCCCGATCTTGCCCCCTTTCGGGTAGGGAGCCAGCAAGTCAACCACTTTGATGCCCGTCTCCAGTATGTCCGTCGTTGGCCGCTGTTCATCCAACGAAGGAGGCTGTCGGTGGATTGGCCAGAGGCGCTTTGCATCAATCGGCCCCTTGCCATCGATGGGCCGGCCTAAAACATTGAACAACCTGCCTAGGGTCCCTTCCCCCACCGGAACCCGGAGAGGATTGCCCGTATCAAGGACTGCCATTCCCCTAGTTAGCCCTTCCGTGGGATCCATGGCCACACATCGCACCCGGTTGTCGCCCAGATGGTGAGCCACTTCCAGGGTGCGCACCTCCCCTGTTCCGTTCTGCTCCATGTCCGCCGGGATCACTTGGAGGGAAGTCAAGATAGGGGGAAGCTCTCCAGGAGAAAACTCAACATCCACCACGGGACCGATGACGGCAGCAACCCGGCCAAAGTTCAGTCCTTCGGTCACCCTTCCACCCCCCCGAGGATCTCGGCAATTTCGGCGGTGATTTGTCCCTGCCTAATCCGGTTCAGCTCCAGAGCCAAATCGTCCAGCAAATCCTCTCCGTTGCTTGTGGCCGCATCCATGGCCCTCATCCTGGAGGCATGTTCGCTTGCCTTAGCTTCCAGGAGGGCAAGATGCACCGATGCCTCCAAATACGAAGTGAGCAAGCGGTCCAACAGGATGCTTTCCGTCGGTTCGAAAATGCAAGGAGGATCTTTGGTTGCCTTCGCGGGAGAATCAGGGGGAATGAGCCTCATCAATACAGGGTGCTGCTCAATCTTCGATTGAAATTGGTTGTAAAGCAGGTAAACCTGGGCCTCCCTTTGGGAAAGCAGTTCCCTGATCTGTTTGGCAATTCTATGGGCAACTTCCCGGTCCGGTGCATCCTCGAGCCCTAGAAACTCACCCCAAATAGGAGCCTCCCGCTTCTTCAGCATGTCCCTTCCCTTCCGGCCCACAACCAGGTGCCCATCCCAAGAATCAAAGCTTCCCAGCTCTTGATGCAGGGCGGCATTGTAACCCCCCGCGAGCCCCATATCCGAGGTAATCAAGACTAAGCAGCGGGGACCTTTTTCCTGAAACAGGGTCTGGCTTTCCCCCAAATCCTGGATCAACGCCCGCAGCCCCTCAGCATAGGGGCGAAAGCTTTGGACCCGCTCCTGGGCTATGCGCAGCTTCACCCCCGCGACCAGCTCCAAGGCCCGGGTTACTTGAAGGGTGCTCTTAATGCCCCGAACTCGCCTCCGGATCTCTCTAACTCCCATCCCCTGCCTCCCTTCGGGTGGCGATAAACAACCCTTTGAATTCATCTAGGGCCTTGTCTAGAAGCTCCCGGTTCTCCCTAGTAAGGTCCCCGGAAGATAAGATCCCTTCGCCCACGGAAGGATGCTTTTGCCCCATGAAGACAAGGAATTCATCTTGGAAACGAGCCACATCCTCTTTGACCAGATCATCAAGATAACCATTCACACCGGCATAAAGAACCAATACCTGCTTGTGGACCGGCATGGGGTTGTATTGGGGCTGTTTCAACAGCTCCATCATCCGTTCACCCCTTATCAGCCTCATACGGGTAGTCCGATCCACATCCGCGGCAAACTGGGTGAAGGAGGCCAGCTCCCGGTATTGGGCCAGATCCAATCGCAAGCGGGAAGCCACTTGCCGCATCGCCGGGAGCTGGGCGCTGCCCCCTACCCGGGAAACGGATAGACCCACATTGACCGCGGGACGCATCCCCGCGAAGAACAGCTCCCCCTCCAGATAGATTTGCCCGTCGGTTATGGAAATAACGTTAGTGGGAATATAAGCGGAGATGTCCCCTGCTTGGGTCTCCACAATGGGCAAAGCCGTCATGGTGCCGCCGCCCTTTTCATGGACCAGGCAGGCAGCCCGCTCCAACAGACGGGAATGGAGATAGAAGACATCGCCTGGAAAAGCCTCCCGCCCAGGAGGCCGGCGGAGGAGCAACGAGAGCTGACGGTAGGCCACCGCATGCTTCGTCAGGTCATCGTAGACGATCAAGACGTCCCGGCCTTGGTACATGAACTCCTCTCCCATGGCACAACCCGCGTAGGGAGCTAGAAACTGCAGCGGAGCGACCTCACTGGCCGTTGCGCTCACCACCAGGGTCCGGTCGAACACCCCCCCTTCTCGCAGCTGCTGAATGAGGCCGGCCACGGTCGACGCCTTCTGCCCAATGGCAACGTAAATACAAATGACTCCACTTTCCCTTTGGTTCAAAATGGCATCAACGGCCAAAGCCGTCTTGCCCGTCTGGCGATCCCCAATAATCAACTCCCGCTGCCCCCGTCCGATAGGCACTAGGGCATCGATGGCCTTAATCCCCGTTTGCAGCGGTTTATCCACCGGACGACGTTCCACAACCCCTGGGGCCACCGCCTCAACGGGCCGAAAACGCTCCGTTCGAATCGGACCGCCGCCATCGAGAGGCTCGCCTAGGGGATTGACCACCCGGCCAAGGAGTTCATCACCCACCGGCACCTGGACAACTCGTTTTGTTCGTTGGACCATATCCCCTTCCCTGACCAGGATGTCTGATCCAAAGAGAACTGCCCCAACACCATCTTCCTCCAAGTTGAGCGCCATGCCGTAAATGTCCCGGGGAAAGGCCAGCAATTCCCCCGCCATGACCCCCTCCAAACCATAAATGCGGGCAATCCCATCCCCGACGGAGGTCACCATGCCCACATCAACCACTTGGAGAGTACTGGTGAATTCCTCTATCCGCTGCCGCAAAATCCGGGTGATTTCTCCGGCCCGGGGGCGATAACCATCACCCAAGCCCCACCAACTCCTTCCGCAGCCGCTGCAAGCGACCTCGAATGCTGCCATCGATAAGAGTATCCCCCAGCTGAATGGTGGCTCCGCCGCCAATGGAAGGATCGATCCGCCACTTGACCGACAGAGAACCCTTGCCCTGTCGCTCAAGGGCCCCTACCAGGCGAGACTTCATTTCCCCAGACAAGGGATTTGCCGTCGTGATCACAGCCTCCCATAGTCCCTCCTGTTTGGCCTGGCCCCGATGATACTCGTCCACGATCAAGGGAAAAAGCTCCCAGCGCCTCTCACTGATGATAAGCCGAAGGAAGTTGGCCAACAGCCTAGAGAGGGAGAGTTCTTCAATTAGGCTTAGCTTATCCCGTTGAGCAACATGGGGATGGGTCAGGAACTTTCCCAGGACATCCCACTCAACAGCCAGTTCTTTCAGCTCATCTTCCCACCTAAGCCGGTCATCTCTAGTGCCTGCCTCCAATAGAGCCCGGGCATAGCGCCGGGCAAGGATCAAGCTTCCCATCAAGCCTCCCCCTCAAGGGTTATCACCAGCTCTTCCACTAATCGTTCATGGCTTTCCTCATCGAGGGCGTTTCCGATGATCTTAGCGGCGGTCAAGATGGTCAGGTCGGCCAAGTCCCCCTGCAACTCCTCCCATACCTGGGCCCGTTCCCGGTCAAGGTTCTCTCGCGCCCGTTCCAAGTAGAGCTTGGCATCCCGCCGAGCTGCAGCAGCAGCTTCCTCCCGGGACCTGGTTCCCTGACGGGCGGCCCGCTCTAGGATTTCCCTGGCCTCCTGGTGGACCTGATGCAGCTCCTTCTGTGATGCCTCATTAAAGGCTCGAGCCTCATTCCGCTGCCGATCAGCCTCATTAAGCTCAGCCTCGATCCTCTCCCGCCGCTCCCGCAGGATGTTCCCCACCGGTCGATAAAGCAGATGGGTGAGGAGAACCATCAACAGCAAGAAGTTGACGATTTGCTGCAGCATCACCGTGGGACTTAGCACTGAACTCCCCCCTACATGCCCAGCCGGGCCGCGATGACCCGCCACGCGGGCAAACCGAAGACGAAGATCAAAAAGAGGGCCACCGCTAGTCCATAGATGCCGGTGGACTCGGCGATGGCATCACCTAAGATCAAGGTAGACCTGATCTTGTCTTCCGCCTCAGGCTGTCTGGCGATGGCCTCCACCGCCTTCCCCGCGGCATACCCCTCGCCGATCCCGGGCCCTACCCCGGCAATCATGGCCAAACCCGCCCCCACACAAACAGCCGCCACCACAATGACTGCACCGTCAATAGGAATCAACCTGACCACCTCCTAGAAGTAAAGCTGAATATAAACCGCAGCAAGCATGGTAAAGACCACCGCCTGGATGATCCCCATAAAGACGCTGAACCAGCCCATCAAAGGCACAGGCACCAGCCATGGGGCAATCATGTAAGCAACGCTGATCAGGATCCCGCCTCCAACCATGTTCCCATACAAGCGAAAACCATGGGA
>JAAZLZ010000077.1 GCA_012799075.1 Bacillota bacterium | reverse complement strand
GGGAGTCTTAGATGGCCTGCAAAGGCTTGCTGCAACCCCCGCCGCCTGCCCCAAGGCCATGCAGGTCGACTGAAGCCTGGTACTTCCCAGGGCCTCATGGGTGGCAGAAATGCATCTGCCGGTGATGATGAGGCCATCAATGTACTTAGGGATGCAGGACCGGTAGGGGATTGAGTAGGAACCCCCGTCTTTGAGGAAAGTGAACTGGGTCTTGCCTCCCTTCGGGTCATGGATATCGATGGGATATGAACCCCGCGCGATCCCATCCTCGAATTCCCGGCAATTGACCACATCGTCACCTTGGAGACAGTACTCCCCTTCAATCCTGCGGCTTTCCCGCACGCCCACGTGGGGAGCAGTAGTGATTAACTCGCATCCTTCCATGCCTGGAATGCGCTCTTGGAAGCGCCGGTAGGTTTCCATGACATTGCGTCTTTCCGAGATTTCAGCCCGGACCAGATCCCGAGCGCTTGTCGGATCGATCCCGACGGTCCTGGTAATGTTGAAGCTAGCCTGGTTCTTCTTCCAGGAAACCGCTGTGAAGGTCAAGGGCGGCCTATTATCCCACAGGTCCATGTGGCCTGCCAAGTGAACAACACCTGGCTTATCAGAATCTAGAATTGGCCCCCGGACTACCCGCGTGTGCCATTCTCCCCGTCCCTTGATCCGCCCTCCGGTTTCAATTTCTTGGACCATTCGTTCGAGATCAAGTCCTCCAACGGTAAACATCAGGGTAACGTTTTGCACCTGCTCTCCTATCTGGAAGGGTGCACCAGCTAGATGGGCAAGGTCTGCATCACCGGTTGCATCGATGAAGCAGTTGGCGTAAATGACGCTGCGGCCGGACTTGTTCGCCACCTCAATCCCGATGAGCCGGTTATCCCTGACGATGGTGCCAATTAGATAGGTGTGCAGCATCAGATTGGCGCCTGACTCGAGGAGCATCTCCTGGGCCACAAATTTTAGGATCTCCGGTTCATAGGGGGTTAGGGAAAACTCATACTCCTCAGCCCTTTCCCATCTGCCACCCCGGATATGTCCCCGGCTTCCCCCTGCTTCGATTAGGCGATTGACTACTTCTTCCGGTATCCCATCAACTACTTTCTCCCCGTTCCCACTATAAAAACCTAAGAACGGGAATCCCGACACAGAAGAGCCTCCCACAAAGCCATACCGTTCAACGAGAAGGGTGCGAGCTCCCTTCCTCGCCGCGGCCGTTGCGGCCACAAATCCCGAAGTGCCTCCTCCAACCACCACTACATCGTAATAATTTGCCATAGAGTCACCCCCGACAGTTATATCATCCCAAGGAGCCGCGGCAAGAACAGGCTCAAACTAGGGATGTAGGTTACTAGGTAAAGAACGGCAATCAACGGGATCGTGAAAACAAGGGTTGCCCTGACGACCCGTTCAAAGGGCAGGTTGGCTACATCGGACAGGATGTACAAGGAGGTGCCAACCGGGGGCGTAATCAGTCCAATCATAAGGCCCAAGACAATGATCAGCCCCAGATGGATAAGGTCTATTCCGATGGAGTGGGCAATGGTCACCAGGATAGGCGTCACGATCACAATGTTGGCTGATGCCGTTCCGATCATTCCCAATAATAGCAGGAGGATGTTGATGAAAAACAAAACAACTGCAGGACTACTGGTGAATTGGAAGACTAGGCCCATGACCCTTTCCGGAATGCGTTCGATGGTGATGAACCAGGCAAAGCTCCTGGAAACGGCCAGCATGAACATGACAACAGCCGTCGAATGGATGGTGTTTTTGATGCAGTCCTTCAGGACCTCCTTGTTGATTTCCCGGTAGAAGAGGCCAAGGACTAGGCTGTATAAGACAGCGATCACTCCAGCTTCGGTAGGAGTGACTACACCCGTCATGATCCCGCCCAAGACTAATATTGGGGCCAGGAGTGCAGTGACCGCGTTCCGAAAACTCTGCAAGACGCTCATCAAGGGCTGGCGCGGTCTGGTGGGGCAATGGACGCGGCCTGTTGCCGCAAGGATGTAGACAGTCAACATGAGCCCCAGCCCCATCAGAATGCCGGGCACCATTCCAGCAGCGAACAAAGTAGCTACAGGCACCTCGGCTATTGATCCGTAAATAACCAGGTGGATGCTAGGTGGAATGATCGGACCAATGGTCGATGATGCCGCGGTAATGGCCGCTGAAAAATCAAGATCATAACCCTCGGCCTTCATGGCCTCTATTTCGATCCGGCCAAGACCGGCCGCATCAGCTGTAGCAGAACCCGATATCCCGGCAAAGAGCATGCTGGCCAGGACGTTAACATGACCCAGCCCGCCCTTGATATGTCCAACTAGTGACAAGGCGAAGTCGAAAATGCGTTTCGTTATGCCTGCCCTGTTCATCAGTTCCCCCGCCATGATGTAGAAGGGTATGGCTAGCAGAGTGTAACTGCGGACCCCATCTAGAATGGTCTGGGTCAACATGGTGAGGGGGACCTGCCTCGTGTACATGCCGAGGGCAGAAATCCCCAGCAAGACTACGGCAATGGGAACGCCAAATCCAATCAACAGTAGGAATATGACCGCTAGGAGGGACAAGGACACGCGTCATTCCCCCTTTCGGGCCGCCGCTAATCCCCTGATGGAGCCAATCAGGAAATACACCGTGGTCAAGATCATGGATATCCCCCACAAGACAACGGCACTGGATAAGTAGCTCCGGGGGAGCCTCAACCCGACGATGAATCTCCTGGAATGGACCGGTAGGATTTGAATGGCCGACCACATAGTAATCAACAGACAAAGGAGCACAATGACTAAGATAAGTACTTCTACTACTCCCTTCGAGACAGGGCGGAGCATATCTTTAAAGTAGGTGACGGAGATATGGCCCCTTTCCTTGTACACATAGGCAACGCCAATTAGGCTCATCCAGGTGAAAAAGAGAGTGACCAGCGGGGAAGCCCACATTATCGGTCGGTGTAAGAAGTAGCGAAAGACGATGGTCAGTACAACGAGACCTAACGTTAAAACAAGAAGTACACCGGCAGCAACAAGCTCTGCCTTCCCCAATAAACCTACGAATGTTCCCAACCTCTTCTCTACCTTGTTCATTTGGGCTCCCCCTCCCAGTCATGGCCATCTATAGTAGCGACTGCACCTCATCATAGAGCCCCTTCTTCCAGAATCCCTTCTTCTCAAAGTCAATGGCAACTTCGCGCGCTTTGTCAGCGAAGGACTTGGTGTCAATCTCCACGTAGATCGCCCCCGCTGCCAGCATCTTGCGCTTGTCCTCCTCAAACATGCTCCCGACAATCTCCGTATAGTAATCCCCAGCTTCCTCTGCGGACTCAACGAGAAAAGCCCTCACCTTAGGATCGAGCCCCTGGAACGCATCCTCATTAACCAGAATGTTGAAGGGAGCCATTAAGTGGCGAGTATTGGTGATATACGGAGCAGCTTTATAAAACCCCATTCCGTAAATGGAACCAATGGGAGAGTCCATGCCTTCCACAACTCCCCGCTCCAAGGCGAAGTAGGCTTCCGACCAAGGGATCTCGATCGGGTTAGCGCCTAGGGCCTCCCAAACGAGGAAGTAGGTTTCCAGTGCAGGCATTCGCAGCTGGCGCCCCTTGATGTCATTGATGGAAAAAACCGGCTCCTTGGTCACAATCGCCCGGGGAAGCCGGTACCAGTTCTTAGCCAGGACCCGGATGCCGTGCTGGTCGATCATCTCCTGTTCCATCGCCTGATAAGTCTCAGTCTCCATGAACCTTTGAATATGCTCCAGGTCCCTAAAAGCAAAGCACATTGCCAGGATGGCATAGTCCTGAACAATGTGCTGATTCCAGTCCATTACGTTGGCAAACAGCTGCTGGGCGCCCATGATGGTGTTTTCAATCATCCCCACCGCATCGCCCAACTGGCCTGCCGGATAGACCTCGATTTTTAGCTGGCCGCCGGTTTTTTCTTCAACCAGTTCGGCAAACCTGTATAGCGCGATGGTCTCGGGAGTATCAACGGCATGAACGCCGCCTAGCTTCCAGACAACGGGCTTGGCAAGGCCGACCGAAGAGAGCACCAACAATACCACTAAACTAGTTAACAGCAACCGCTTCATGGTAAAACCTCCCCGCTTTCAAGCGTATGTTTACCACTCGGTCCCGCGCTCCCATCTAAGCTTGCATCAACCCCTTTCCTGTAAGATGGTGACCCCCAACTCCTGGGTAATTAGGCGGGCCGTATTGACGACCAAGCCCGCCTTTTCGGGAATCAACCGCCGGTCTAAACGTTCCGTCGGGATGGCCGTTGAGACGGCTCCCGCAAGGAACCCGTTGGAGTAGAAGACTGGGGCCCCAATACCAAAAACCCCTTCGATTTCCTCCTCTTCATTCAGGGCATAGCCCTTCACCCTGATTTCATCTAAGTGCTGTAAAAAGGCCTCTTTGTCGCAGATGGTGTTGGGAGTATAACGAAGGAGCTCCGTATTCTCCAGGTAACAATCGATGTAAGAGGTCGGCTGGAAAGCAAGCAAAACCTTGCCGATGGCTGTGCAGTGAACATGGGTGCTGTTTTCGACATTGGGCTTTAACCGCAGCAGATGGTAGCTGTCTAAAACAATGAGAAAAACGATTTCAAAGTTGCGAAGGGCAGCCAAGGAGACCCTCTCACCGAGGGCGCTGCGCAAATCATGCAGATGGGGTAGGGCCACTTGATGCAAATCGCATTTGTTTATGTACAAGCGAGCCATCTGATAAAACTTGTATCCCAGGCGGTATCGATTCGTCTCGTCCTCTTGCTCAACGTACCCCCGGGAAAGAAGGGTGGTTAGGATTCCATGGGTGGTGGCCACATGAAGCCCCAATTGTTTGCCAAGCTCCGATACGCCCATCGGGCGATCAGAATTGGCAAGGGCCTCGAGAATGTCTAGGCTTCGGTCAACGGATTGGATTCTTCTCACAGTCGCCCTCCTATTCTCCTCGTCAATCATATTATGCCATGGCCATAAGGCTTATGTCAATATCAAAATTCCTCTTTTCAGTTTTTCTGGAATAAAATGTCCCTTGAATTGTCTTTAGATCAAAAAAGAAGGGGGCGTCCCCCTTCGCGAAGCTGCCTATCCCCGGTGCAATCTACAGGATGCCGTACTTCTCGTAAACTTCCTTGGCCGATTTGCCTTTCTTGAGCTCTTCCCGAACGATGTTCTCCGCTGCCACCTTCTCTAGGGCCTTAACCAGAACTTCATTGGTGACGGCCTCGGGAATGACCACTATCCCATCGTTATCCCCGAAGATGAAATCGCCGGGACAGACCCGGACTCCCCCGCACTCGATGG
>JAAZLZ010000076.1 GCA_012799075.1 Bacillota bacterium | reverse complement strand
CGCTCCCGCATCCGCATCGCATTGAACATGGGCCGGTTGGCCTGGTTTTCAAAGATCCACTCCTTGGCGAACTTGCCATCTTGGATGTCCGTGAGGACTTGTTTCATTTCCTTGCGGGTCTCTTCGTTGATGATCCGCTTCCCGACAGTGATATCCCCGTACTCTGCCGTATCGCTCACCGAGTAGCGCATGTAGCTGATGCCGCCCTCGTAGATCAGGTCCACGATGAGCTTCAGTTCATGAAGGCATTCGAAATAGGCGATTTCCGGTTGGTAGCCAGCTTCAACCAGGGTGTCAAAGCCAGCTCTGATGAGCTCGCTGACCCCTCCACAGAGGACCGTCTGTTCACCAAAAAGGTCCGTTTCCGTCTCTTCTTGGAAGGTGGTTTCGATGACCCCTGCCCGGGTGCAGCCGATCCCCTTGGCGTAGGCCAGGCCCTTGGCATGGGCCCGCCCGCTGGCATCCTGATGGACGGCAAGCAGGGCCGGGACGCCCTTCCCTTCAACATACATCCGCCGGACCAGGTGTCCTGGGCTCTTGGGGGCGACCATGAACACGTCGATGTCCGCCGGCGGAACGATCTGGTTGAAGTGGATGTTAAAGCCGTGGGAGAAGACCAGGGATTTCCCCTCGGTCATGTTGGGGCCGACTTCTTCCCGGTAGACCTTAGCCTGGACTTCATCGGGCACTAGCATCTGAATGATGGTTGCCTCCTCGGCAGCCTTGCGGGCGCTGACCGGGGTGAAGCCATCGGCTACGGCCCGGTTGTAGTTGTCGCTCCCCGGACGGTTGGCCACAATCACATCCAGTCCGCTTTCCCTTAGGTTCTGGGCTTGGGCGTGCCCTTGGCTTCCATATCCGATGATCGCGATTTTCTCGCCCTTAAGTAGAGACAGATCTGCATCCTGGTCGTAATACATCTTGGCCACTGTTACCACTCCTCTTAGTTGTTATTCTCGACTCCGCCACGGACCATGGCGATCTTGCCCGTGCGCACAATCTCCTTGATCCCATAGGGACGAAGCATTTGAATGATGGCTTCCATTTTGCCCTCATCGCCCGTGACTTCCACCGTCACCGACTTGGGATTCACATCGACGATATGGGCCCGGAAGATGTCAACGATCTGGATGATGTCCGCCCTGTTGGTGGGGGTGGCCCCGACTTTGATCAGGGCCAGCTCCCTGTCCACCAGGGGATCGTTGGTGATATCGCTGACTTTGATCACTTCGACGAGCTTGTTGAGCTGCTTGGTGATCTGCTCCAGAACATCGTCATCGGCCCGGGCCACGATGGTCATCCGGGAGACTTCCGGGTCTTCGGTGGCACACACGGCAATGCTGTCGATGTTGTACCCCCGGCGACTAAAAAGAGCGGCCACCCGGGCCATCACCCCCGACTTGTTCTGGACCAGGACGGCGATGATGTGTTTTTTCATGAGCGTCCCCCCAAACCGATCATGTTATCGATAGCCTTGCCCGCGGGGACCATGGGAAAGACATTCTCCTCCCGGTCCACCATCACATTGACCACCACGGGACCTGGATAGGCCAGGGCCTCTTCCAGGCCCGAGCGTACATGCTGGTAATCCCGGATGGCTATCCCCTTGATCCCATAAGCCTCAGCCACCTTGACGAAATCGGGATTGGCGGCCATGTCGACCTGGAAATAGCGCCGGTGGAAGAACAGTTCTTGCCACTGCCGAACCATCCCCAGGTAGCCGTTGTTCAGGATGACTACTTTAACCGGCAGGTTATGGGCGGCCAAAGTCCCCAGCTCCTGGATGTTCATTTG
>JAAZLZ010000075.1 GCA_012799075.1 Bacillota bacterium | reverse complement strand
TATTGGGCCCCCGGCGGCAAGATGCTGCTTACCCGGACAAGATTAAGATTCCCAAGGCCCGCAGCCAACAAGGCATTGTCAAAAGCGTTTAATCCCGTGGGCCCCTCGCTTCCTCCGGCCACCAGGGTGAATTTCTCAGGTGTTGGCAGCATACAACTACCCCTTCCCTTTTTTGACATGTGAAATTACCTGTACTAGTATACCAAAAGTGCTTGGGAAATTAAACTACGATTTTTTGCCCCAGGGGCGGCGCGGCCCATGGAAAGGGGACGATCGTTATCTTGGTTCTGACAGATCTGGCGACTAAATTGGGCCCTCCAATAGGAAGGATAATTAAAAGCCCTTGTAGAAAAAAGTTCTGGTAAGGTCGAGAATCCGCAGGGGGGGATGAAGGCAGTTCAAACAGACCTGACGCGGCGCGGCTATGAAGGAGCTTGCAATACCCCCTTCACGGGGCTTTCCCTTTGTCTGGGGGGATGTCAAAAGCTGCGCTTCCCAATGACCGCCGGCCTGGGATAGGTGCGAACCGGCGGGAAATCTTATGCTATGAAAGGAGGCCGTTCTATGTTAAGCGACATCGAGATAGCCCAAAGCGCTGACTTAAAACCCATCAAGGACGTTGCGGCCAGCATCGGGCTAGCCGAGGACGACCTGGAATACTACGGGAAATACAAGGCCAAGGTCAGCTTGGACGTTTACAAGCGCTTGGCTGACAAGCCGAACGGCAAGCTGATCTACACCACCGCCATCACCGCAACTCCCGCGGGGGAAGGCAAGACTTGCACCGCGGTGGGGATCACCCAAGCCTTGGGCAAGCTGGGGAAGAACGTGATGTTTTGTCTCCGGGAGCCATCCCTGGGACCCACCTTCGGCGTTAAGGGAGGCGCGGCAGGAGGAGGCTATTCCCAAGTCGTCCCCATGGAGGACATCAACCTTCACTTCACCGGGGACCTCCATGCTGTAGGATCGGCCCACAACCTGTTGGCCGCCGTCTTGGAAAACCATGTATTTAAAGGAAACAAACTGGGCATTGACCCGAAGCAGGTCCTCTGGCGCCGGGTCATGGACATCAATGATCGGCAGCTGCGCAGCATCGTGGTCGGCCTCGGCGGCAAGGGCGATGGATTCACGATGCAAAGCGGTTTTGACATCACCGTTGCCTCAGAGGTCATGGCCATCCTTTGCCTGGCCCAAGACATCGATGACCTGAAGGAGCGGCTGGGCAAGATGCTCGTGGCCTACAACTACGATGGAGGCCCTGTGTTCGCTAGGGACTTGAACATCCAAGGGGCTATGACCGTCCTTCTGAAGGACGCAATTAAGCCCAACCTGGTGCAGACCCTAGAAGGCCAGCCGGGCTTTGTCCACGGCGGACCCTTTGCCAACATCGCCCATGGAAACAACTCCATCATCGCCACCAGAACGGCACTGAAGCTGGCTGATTACGTGGTTACCGAGGGCGGCTTTGCCGCGGACCTGGGGGCGGAGAAGTTCTTTGACATCGTCCACGGCTACACGGGGCTGAAACCGGACGTGGCCGTTATTGTTGCTTCGATCAGGGCCCTGAACATGCACGGCGGCGTACCTAGGGAAAAGGTTGCGGAAACCAATTTGGAGGCCTTGGAAAAGGGACTGGCCAACCTGGACAAACACATTGCCAACGTCAAGAAGTTCGGTGTGCCCATCGTGGTGGCCATCAACCGCTTCCCCACCGATGCGCCGGAGGAGCTGGAGCTGGTCCACAAGCACTGCATCCAAGCAGGCGCCCGCTCCGCCATTTCCGAGGTAGTTGCCAAGGGCGGCGAGGGCGGCATTGAGCTTGCCGAGGCCATCCTGGATGTTTTGGAGAAGGAGCCGGCCAACTTCAAGCCCTTGTACGATTGGAGCCTGCCCATCAAAGAGAAGATCGAAATCCTGGCCCGGGAAATCTACGGTGCCAGCGGGGTTTCTTATACGACGAGGGCCGAGAGGGATATTGCCAGCTACACTGACCTCGGCTTTGCCGGTCTTCCCTTATGCATGGCCAAAACCCAGCATTCCCTGACGGATGACCCCACCAAGAAGGGGGCTCCAACGGGCTGGACACTGACCATCCGAGAGGTCAGGGCTTCCCTTGGAGCGGGATTCTTGGTGCCCCTCACGGGGGAGATGATGACGATGCCGGGCCTGCCGACTAAGCCGGCGGCAGAGCAGGTGGATATCTTCAGCGACGGACACATAGTGGGACTCTTTTAGGAAGAAGGGCTATCCCCTAGGGGATAGCCTTCTACTCAATTTGAAAGGAGGAATGGACTTTGGAGCAAACCCTGGTGATCCTCAAGCCCGAGATCATAGCCAGGGGACTAGTAGGCAGGATCCTTCAGCGCCTTGAAGACAAAGGCTTAAGGATCAGGGATTTAGTCCTCAAACAGTTGGAGCGGGATACGGTCGAAGCCCATTACGCCCACCATGCAAGTCGGCCATTTTTCCCAGACCTTGTGGACTACATGATCTCAGGTCCGGTGGTCTTGGCTGTTGTGGAAGGGCCCCAGGCAATCGCCGTTGTCCGCAATCTTTGCGGTCATACCAACCCCGCCGAAGCAGCACCGGGTACTATTCGAGGGGACTTCTCCATTGAGCTGCCCGCCAACGCCATCCACGCTTCAGACAGCCCGGAAGCGGCCCAAGCAGAGATTCAGCGGTTTTTCGGCTGAGAGCTGGCCTTGGGGCTGTATAACCAGGAGGTGACGACATTGGATGACTCCGTTGCCAAAGCAAGGATAATGGTGGGGATGGGTACCTGTGGCTTAGCTGCCGGCGCCCGCCCCGTTTTTGATGCATTGGTCGAGACCAAGAATGCGGCTAACGCTGCTGTCGAAATAGTCCCCACAGGCTGCATCGGAATGTGTGAGCAGGAACCGATTATCGACGTGATCCAGCCAGGCAGGGACCGGGTTACTTACGGACCAATGACCCCGGAGAAGGCCGTCCACGTGCTGGAAAGTCTCATCAACGGCACTCCCATTCCCGAGGAATGGGTCATCGGTCGGATCATGAAAGATGCCATCTACCCGGAGCTTAGCTCCTTTCGCAAACAGCGCCGGGTAGTACTCCGGAACTGCGGATTCATAAATCCTGAATCAATTGAGGAATACACGGCCCTTGAGGGCTATGCCGCCCTTGAGAAGGCCCTTGCCACCATGACTCCGGAAGAGGTTATTGAAGAGGTGCTCACTTCAGGTCTGCGGGGTCGGGGGGGAGGAGGATTCCCCACAGGCCTTAAGTGGCGGTTCACCCGACAGGCCCCCGGAGAGAAGAAATACCTAGTGTGCAATGCGGACGAGGGAGACCCCGGCGCATTCATGGATCGGAGCATCTTGGAGGGAGATCCCCACGCGCTCCTCGAGGGGATGGCCATTGCGGCCTATGCCGTGGGAGCAGACGAAGGCTACATCTACGTCCGGGCCGAATATCCCTTGGCCATTCGCCGCTTGCAGCTTGCCATTAAGCAGGCAGAAGAGAGACATTTCCTGGGCAAAGGGATTTTTGGCACCGACTTCAACTTTTCCCTCCACATCAAAGAAGGAGCGGGAGCTTTCGTTTGCGGCGAGGAGACGGCTCTGCTTGCATCCATCGAAGGCAAGAGGGGAATGCCCCGGCCAAGGCCGCCCTTCCCAGCTTCCAAAGGTTTGTGGGGAAAACCCACAAACATCAATAACGTGGAGACTTATGCAAATATCCCCAACATTATCCGAACCAGCGGCGCTTACTTTGCAACCATCGGTACGGAAAAGAGCAAGGGCACGAAGGTTTTTGCCCTCGCAGGCAAAGTGAACAACACTGGGCTCACGGAAGTGCCCATGGGGATTACCTTGCGGGAAGTGATCTTTGAGATCGGCGGCGGCGTCAGAGACGGGAAGAAGTTCAAGGCGGTTCAAATCGGAGGGCCCTCAGGGGGATGCATACCAGAGGAGCTCTTGGACATCCCCGTTGACTATGATTCCTTGACCCAGGCAGGAGCCATCATGGGATCAGGTGGAATGGTGGTCATGGATGAGGACACCTGCATGGTTGACGTGGCCAGGTTCTTCATGGACTTCATCCAAAAGGAATCTTGCGGGAAGTGTGCTCCATGCCGCATCGGCACCAAGCGCATGCTGGAAATCCTAACCCGCATCACCCACGGCGAGGGTGAACCCGAGGACCTAGATGAGCTGTTGGAACTAGCCAACACCGTCAAGGACCTGTCCCTTTGTGGTCTAGGCCAGACTTCTCCCAATCCGGTCCTATCAACCATCAGGCATTTCCGCCATGAGTACGAAGCCCATATTCTCGATCACACCTGTCCTGCGAAGGTGTGCAATGCCCTGTTGACCTACACGATCGATCCTGAGAAGTGCACCGGTTGTGGTCTTTGCGCCCGCAACTGCCCCGCCAACTGCATTAGCGGAGCCCCGAAGGAGGCCCACATAATCGATCAGACCCGCTGCACCAAGTGCAACACATGCCTTTCGAAGTGCCCCTTCGAAGCCATTGTGAAGAGCTAGCAGCTAAAGGGAGTGAGAGTTCAATTGAAGCAGATATCCCTTAAAATTAATGACCAAGAACTGCGGGCTAAGCCGGGGATGACCATTCTGGATGTGGCCAGGGAAGCGGGCATCGAAATCCCCACCCTCTGCTTCCATGAGGAGCTTAGCAGAGTCGGGGCCTGTCGGCTGTGTGTTGTCGAGGTGGTCGGAGGAAAGAAGCTGTTTCCTGCTTGTACCACCCCCGTCACCGACGGCATGGAGGTCCTGACCCATTCAGAAAGGATTAATGCCCGGCGCAAAGCCCTGCTGGAGCTTTATCTTTCCGATCATCCCGCCGATTGCCTGGCTTGCGAGAAGTGCGGCAATTGCCGCCTTCAAGATTACGCTTACGCCTATGGGGTAAGGACTTCCCCCGAAGACGGCGAACGCAGCCAAAGGCAGCTGGATGAAAGCAATCCTTTCTTTATTCGTGATATGGAAAAGTGCATCCTTTGCGGCCAGTGCGTCCGGATGTGTGGAGAAATAGTTGGCGCCCACGCCATCGACTTCACCCATCGGGGCTTCCAAGCCCAAGTAGCCGCAGCCTATGAGATGCCCCTGCAAGAGTCTTCCTGCGTTTTCTGCGGCAATTGCGTGGCCGTATGTCCCGTTGGCGCCCTGATCCCAAGGAGCAGGGTCGGACAGGGACGGACCTGGGAGTTCAAAACGGTCACTACAACTTGCACCTACTGTGGAGTCGGCTGCGTCCTCAACCTGCATGTCAAAGGGGACAGGCTCGTCGATGTCTCCCCGGGCAACGGCCCGGCCAACCGGGGAAAGCTTTGCGTCAAGGGACGGTTCGGCCTGGACTTCATCCATCATCCTGAACGGCTGACCAAGCCCCTGATCAAGAAAGACGGCCGGTTCGTCGAAAGCACTTGGGATGAGGCTTTGGACTTCACCGCCAGGCGGCTGTCGGAAATCAAGCATGCCCACGGCAGCGACGCCCTCGGGGTCTTTGCCAGCGCCAAATGCACCAATGAAGAGAACTACCTGCTGCAAAAGTTCGCCCGGGCAGTTCTGGGGACCAATAACGTGGACCACTGCGCAAGGCTCTGCCATGCCTCCACGGTGGTTGGTCTGGCCAAAGCCTTCGGCAGCGGCGCGATGACCAACTCCATCCCCGAGGTGACCCTGGCCGACACCATCCTGGTGACAGGCTCCAACACCACCGAGGCCCACCCGGTCATCGGCTACTTGATCAAACAGGCCGTCGCGCAAGGGAAGAAGCTCATCGTGATCGACCCGCGGCGCATTGAACTTGCCGAACTGGCCGATGTGCACCTTCAGCTCCTTCCCGGGACCAACGTGGCCCTCTTAAACGGCCTTGCCCACGTGATCATCGCGGAAGGGCTGGCCGATGAAGAATACATCGCTTCCAGAACAGAAGGCTTTGATAAGCTTAAGGAAGCCTTGGCCAAGTACACACCGGAGTATGTGCAGAAACTGACCTCCGTCCCCGCGGATCTAATCCGCAAGGCCGCCCGGTTATACGGGAAGGCCGACCGGGGGGCAATCTACTATTCCATGGGCATTACCCAGCATTCCCAGGGAACAGACAACGTTTTAGCCGTCGCCAACCTGGCCATGCTCACAGGCAATGTGGGCCGAGAAGGCACAGGGGTCAACCCCCTCCGGGGTCAAAACAACGTCCAGGGCGCCTGTGACATGGGAGCCCTGCCCAATGTGTTCCCTGGATATCAATCGGTAACCAAGCCCGATCTTAGGGCCAAGTTCACCGAGGCCTGGGGCATAGACCTGCCGGAAAAGCCGGGGTTGACCATTACTGAGATGATCCCCGCGTCCTTGTCCGGAGACATCAAGGCCCTTTACATCTGTGCCGAGAACCCCATGGTCAGCGATCCCGACATTAATCACGTCCGGAAAGCCCTGGAAAACCTGGAGTTCTTGGTGGTGCAGGACATTTTCCTCACGGAAACGGCCCAGTTGGCCGATGTGGTCCTACCCGGAACCACCTTTGCCGAAAAGGACGGCACCTTTACCAGCACTGAAAGACGCGTCCAGCGCGTTCGCAAGGCCATTTCCCCTCGGGGAGAAAGTCGGCCCGATTGGCAGATCATTTGCGAACTTGCCCGCCGCATGGGCTGTAAAATGGAGTATCAAGACCCATCGGCCATCATGGACGAAATCAGTTCCCTCACCCCCAGCTACGGCGGCATCGACTATGTCCGCATAGATAAGGAGGGGCTCTGTTGGCCCTGCCCCACCAAGACCCACCCCGGCACTCCCTGCTTGCATGCTCAGGGCTTCACCAGAGGGCTGGGCAAATTCACTCCCGTCGAGGCCATCGGTCCTGCGGAGCTTCCGGATGACGAGTATCCCCTCATCCTTTCCACCGGTCGGAATCTATATCATTTCCACACCGGTTCCATGAGCCGCCGCTCTGAGGGACTGGACTGGCGGATTCCGGAAGGCTACGTTGAGATCAACCCTGCAACGGCCAAGGACCTTGCCATCAAGAACGGAGATATGGTCAGGGTAACCTCCAGGCGAGGGGAGATCGAGATCAAAGCCCGCGTCACCTCGGTGGTGCCGGAGGGAATCATATTCATTCCCTTCCACTTTGCCGAGAGCGCTGCGAACATCCTCACCAACCCGGCCTTGGACCCTGTCGCCAAGATCCCTGAGTTCAAGGCCTGTGCCGCGAGAATAGAGAAGCTTGAATCCTTAGAGGAGGTGGGCTGATGAGCTGTTCAGTATGCCTCTGTGATATTGAACTAAGCGATGAAGACAAGTCAACCCTAGATGACATCCTGGCGCAGTATCCCTGCCAGGAGAGCTCCTTGATTCCTGTTCTCCAGGAAACCCAAGGTCAACTAGGCTATCTGCCCCGACCGGCAATGGAGTACGTGGCAAAGGCCTTGAAGGTTCCCTTTGCCCGGGTCTACGGAGTTGCGTCCTTTTATTCCCAGTTCCACTTGCAGCCCCGGGGCAAACATATCATCCGGGTCTGTCAAGGCACTGCCTGCCACGTTCGGGGTGCCAAAGAGATACTCAAGGCCTTTGAAGATGAGCTCGGCGTTGCTGCCGGGAACACCACGGAGGATCTAGAGTACACCTTGGAAGTGGTGGCTTGCATCGGCGCCTGTGGTCTTGCGCCGACAGTCATGATCGATGATGAGACCTATGGTCGTCTCACACCAAGGGATGTACGCAAGCTCCTCCGACAAACGAAAAAGGCCGCCAAGGCTCAGTAGGATCAGCAAGGGGCAGCTCTTCGGAGCTGCCCCTTTTGCTCGTGCGTCAATAGACCAAGCTCTTAAAGCATTTCGGTGAAACCAACAGCAAACAATGCTCCCACTGCCCCCCCTGCTTTGCCTATATAGCCAAAATTCCGATTATGTACGCGTGATTATATTGTGAAGGACATCACTGTAACTTCGCCGAACACTGAATTTAAGCATATAGGTCATTGGGAGGTATATAATTGCTAAAACACAAAGTAGGAGGCGCCGAGTCTAAATGCTGAGTAAATTAGTGCATGTCTCACCTACATGCAGAATAGAAGAGATAGAAACGCCCGCTCTATTAATTGACCTTGACAAGCTTGACAGAAACATCGACAGGATGGCCAGGTTTTCCGCTGAAACCGGTGTGAACATAAGGCCC
>JAAZLZ010000001.1 GCA_012799075.1 Bacillota bacterium | reverse complement strand
GGAACTGGTCGCTTGGCTGCGCGGAGAAGTTGACAGAACTGGCACTAAGGGTTTAATCGTGGGGGTCAGCGGGGGATTGGACTCGGCAGTGGTCGCAGCCCTGATTAAGCGGGCCATGCCCGATGGGTCCATGGGTTTGATCCTCCCTTGCCACAGTGCCCCTGAGGATTGCCAGGATGCCCGCCTGGTCTGCGAAGCTTTTGACCTGACTTATGGGGAGTTGGACTTGACCCCGGCCCATCAGGCCATCCTGGCGCCGACATTAAGGCTCCTGCCCCATGAGGGGGCAAAGCGATCAGCCGATGCCAACCTGAGGGCCAGGCTCCGGATGTGCACCTTGTACACCGCGGCCAATGCCCTGGGATACCTGGTGGTGGGCACCGACAACGCGGCGGAGTATTGGACGGGATACTTCACCAAGTACGGGGACGGCGGGTGTGATCTTCTGCCCCTGGCCCAATTCACAAAGGCAGAGGTCCGCAAGCTGGCCGACTTTCTTGGCGTCCCTGCCCACATCATCCACAAGACCCCATCCGCGGGACTGTGGCCGGGACAGACCGATGAAGCGGAAATGGGGGTTTCCTACACCGATATTGACGGCTACTTGCAGGGGGCGGCCCTCCCAGGAGAGATTATGGAGAAGCTCTTAAGCCTCCACCGCCAAACGGAGCATAAGCGGCGGACCCCGACGGTTTTCCAGCGGCCATGGGGCAAGCCCCCCAGGTTGGATTAGCAAAGGACCGCTCGGGGGCAGCGGTCCTGCATGCTAATTCGCCAGCGATCCCTCCCGGCCTTTGCCCTTTTTGAAGCGCCGCATAAAGGGAATAGCCAGGGAAACTACCGTCAGGACAATCAACACCCAGCAGATGGGCCGAGTAAACAACGGCCTGATGCTGCCCCGCCCCATCAACATGGTCCGGCGTAGATTTGACTCGGCCATGGGCCCCAAAATGACGGCGAGAACTGCCGGGGCCAGGGGATAGGCAAACTTCTCCATCAAGTACCCAACCAAGCCGAAGAAGAGCATTATGCCCACGTCAAACATGCTGTTGCGGATGGCAAAGGCGCCGATGACGCTAAGGACGATGACGAGCGGCGCCAGCACGTTATTGGGGATGCGAATCACGTTGACGAAGACCCGGGCTCCGTAATACCCGAAGAAGAGCATGATCAAGTTGGTAAACAACATGCCCAGCATGAAGGTATAGACGATGTCCGCGTTATCGGTGAAAAGCTGCGGACCAACGGTAAGTCCGTGGATCATCAATCCCCCCAGCACGATGGCCGAAACAGCATTCCCTGGGATGCCCAAGGTCAGAAGGGGGATTAAGGAGCCGCCGGTAACGGCGTTGTTGGCTGCCTCCGATGCAGCAACTCCCTCCGGAATCCCTGTCCCGAAAAGCTCCGGGTTTTTGGAATTTCGCCGGGCTTCACTGTAGCCGATGTATGAAGCAATATTTGCCCCTGCCCCGGGGATGACCCCAATGACCGTCCCGATAATGCTTGAGCGTACATAGGTGCGCCAAAGCTCCCCAAACAAATGGAACATGGGGGGGCTTTTTTCTTGCTCCACATCATTTGCCATATCAAGGGTCAGGCTTTGCAGCTTGTTTTCAAGCATTGCCAGGGCTTGGGGAATGGAAAAAAGGCCAATGAGCATCGTCACCAGTTCGACGCCGCCCAACAGGTCAGGTATGCCGAAGGTGAAGCGCACCCGGGCGGTAACCGGGTCCTGGCCGATCATGCCCACGAAAAGCCCCAGGCAGCCTGACAACAGGCCCTTGACCATCGATTCGGAAGCCAACGACACGATGATGGTCAAACCGAAGACGGCAAGCCAAAAATACTCCGGAGGACCAAAGGCCAGAGAGAACTCGGCCAAGGGCGGTGCGATGAACAACAAAGCAAGGGCGCTGATGACGCCCCCAAAGACCGACGAACTGATGGCAACCTCCAACGCGACGTTGGCCTGACCCTTTTGGGTCATCGGATAGCCGTCAAAGATAGTGGCGCAGGATGCCGGCGTGCCGGGCACCCGAATCAATAGGGCCGTGATAGAACCACCGTAGATGGCCCCGTTGTAAATCCCCGCTATGAGGAGCAGACCGACTTCCGGCGGCATCGCAAAGGTCAATGGGATGACCAACGCGACTCCCATGGTGGCCGACAGCCCCGGCAGGGCGCCGATGCAGATGCCGACCGCAACGCCTATCGTCATGGCCAGCACGCTTTGCCACTGGAACATCAACGTAATTGCAACTCGAATATTATCCCACAATTTGATTCCCCTCCCTTCCCGCAGGCTCTAGTCCAAGATCCCCATGGGGATGGGAACCTCAAGGAACACCTTGAACACGAAGAAGACGACGCCCGTCATGCCCAATGGAACCAAAGCGAGTATTGGCCCGCTGCGTTGATCCATGACAAACATGAGGGCGAACAAGAACAAGGGCGTCGCAATCACATAACCAAGGCGCGGGATAAGTGCTACATACAAGATGCTGAATACGATTGCCGTAATCACGCGGGAAAAGTCCACATTCGCAAAGATCTCCCCCTCTGGGTAGCTCCCGAAGCTCGCCATCAAGAGCCGCATGGCAAGAAGGGTAATGAACAAGAAGACAAGCTGGGGGAAAATCTCCGCCCCCCGGGGGAAGGATTCGCTGTGAAAGTAGCCGATGATGCCGCATAGGATCAACAGCACGGCCGTTATCCGGTCAACCGCCTTCAATACGACCATCTCCTATCTACCGTACTAAAGTGCTGCCGGGAGCGACCCGGCAGCACCCAACCCCCTTTTTACCAGGGATTCTCGTCGTAAATTGCCTGCACCTGATCCCGAACGGAGTAAAGATACTCTTTGTACTCCTCGGGGCCCATGAACTTGATCAGCTGGTAGGCCTTTTCCGCCTTCTCTAGGAACTCAGGATCCTGAAGGGCCTCGGCCACTGCCGCAGCCATTTTGTCTAGGATCTCCTGAGGAGTTCCAGCTGGAGCCGAAAAGCCCCGGGCCGAACCGGAGAGGATATTGTAACCCAACTCCAGGAAGGTCGGCACCTCAGGAATGAGGTGGTTTCGCTCATCATCCATCACAGCCAAAACCCTCATGTTGCCGGCTTCCACATGGGGCTTGACCTCACTGGCGTTAATGGCTGCCGCCATGACGTGGCCGCCCAAGAGGGCTGCGATGTTGGGAGCTGCTCCCTCGAAGGGCACCTGGCTGACTTCGATCTTGGCCTCCCGGGAGAAGTTGGCGACGGCAATATAGTCGTCTCCGCCTGTCCCGGAGTTGCCGATGGTCAAATAGCCAGGATTCTCCTTGGCATAGTCGATCATGTCTTGAATGGTCTCGAAGGGACTCTCCGTTTGGACCACGATGACGCCCGGATCATAGATGATGTTCGCGCAGGGAGCAAAATCCTCGATCTGATACGTTGTTTCCCTGGCGATGGGGAAGGCGACGGAATTAGGAGTGTTGGTCCAGGCAAAATAGTAGCCGTCGGGCTTGGAGCGGGCTAGCTCTGAGAAGCTGATTTCCCCGCCTGCACCCGGCTTGTTGACAATGATGATCTTTTGACCTAGGATCTTCTCCACGTAGGGGAACACTAGGC
>JAAZLZ010000074.1 GCA_012799075.1 Bacillota bacterium | reverse complement strand
GGGGTGTTGTCGTTGGTGTGTGACCTTCGCAAGGGATCGGCCACTACGGACTTGCGCAGATAGCCTTGGATGTATCCCTGTCTGACTCCCTCATTAACCGCCTCTGTCAACACTCCTCCGACGATTTGGACATCCTGGCCCACTTCCAAGAAGACAAC
The DNA here is from genome assembly GCA_012799075.1 of Bacillota bacterium. Taxonomy (GTDB): domain Bacteria; phylum Bacillota; class Limnochordia; order JAAZLZ01; family JAAZLZ01; genus JAAZLZ01. The sequence continues at coordinate 2,385 of JAAZLZ010000074.1, read as the reverse complement.
GGCCAGTCCCGTATCCTGACACAGGGGAATGCCTTCTTTGGCGGCCAATCGATGGTTTTCCAGGATCTGGCGGAGGATGTCCTTTCCCACCGGGGAATCCTCCTTGACCAGGGCCTCTTCGAGGGCGGACATCACATCAGGACCTAGTTCACTGTTGGCCTTCATACAAAGACGGCTTACCGTTTGGGCAATGTCGGCACAGCTGATCTGGCGCATTGTCTCTTCGACTCCTATTCTTCTTCGGGGAAAGGCACAAAACCGTTCTCTGCGTAAAGAGCTGCGGCTTTTCGGGCCCGCTCAATGGTGGCGGCAGCCTCCTCGTAGAGCTCTTCCCCGCTTTTTACGATCCGGGCAACCCCCTGCTCAATTGCCTTAAGGCCTACGGCCCGGGCTTGCCGGGGAAATACCTCCCAGTCATCCATGCTGGGTACGATGTAATCCTCACTAAGACCCTTATCCTCTGCACAGCGGGCCAGTTCCACTGCCGCGGCAACGCACATTTCATCGGTAATAGTCTTAGCCCTCACATCCAACGCTCCTCGGAAGATCCCCGGGAAACAGACGGAGTTGTTCACCTGGTTGGGGAAGTCAGCCCTTCCCGTTGCTACGATCCGGGCGCCCGCTTCCTTGGCCTCCCAGGGCCAAATCTCCGGCACCGGGTTGGCGCAGGCAAACACGATTGCGTCGGAAGCCATCTTCTTGACCCATTCCTTCTTGACCACACCGGGGCCAGGCCTCGATAGGCAAATGACCACATCGGCCCCCTCCATGGCCTCCTCTACCCCGCCGGTGATGCCCCGGCCGTTGGTCTTCAGACACATCTCCCACTTTTCCTTGTGGTTCTCCTGCAGTTCGGTCCGTCCGGGATGGAGGGCGCCCTTGCTGTCACACATCACCAGGTTCTTTGGGTTTGCTCCTGCAGTCATTAGGAGCCTGGCGGTGCAAATGTTTGCGGCCCCAGCCCCGACGGAGGTTATCTGGACATCTGCCAACTCCTTGCCAACAATTTTCAAGGCATTCAGAAGACCCGCCAAGGTCACTGCCGCGGTTCCCTGCTGGTCATCATGCCAGACGGGGATCTCCATTTCCGCGCGGAGCCGCTCAAGAATGTAGAAGCATTTGGGCTGGGCGATGTCCTCCAGGTTAATGCCTCCGAAGGAAGGCTGGAGGAGCTTGACGGCATTGATGAATTCATCGGGATCTTCTGTGTCCAAACAGATGGGGACTGCATCGACCCCTCCCAGATACTTATACAAAAGAGCCTTTCCTTCCATGACGGGCATGGCTGCTTCCGGACCGATGTTGCCCAGGCCTAATACCCGGGTTCCATCGGAAACGACGGCGACCACATTCCCCTTGTTGGTATGTTCATAGACGAGTTCCTTATCCTTTTGGATAGCCTTGCAGGGTGCCGCTACTCCAGGGGAGTACCAGATGGCAAAGTCATCGAAATTACGGATAAAGCACTTGGGAATCGCTTCGATTTTCCCCTTGCACAGGGGATGATACTTCAAGGCATCTTCAGCTGGCTTCCGGGCCTTGGCCAGAAGTTGGTCGTGGTTATGCAAGCTCTTTCACTCCCTTACTTGGTCCTACGCGTTGAATACCACATGGAGATGCTAAACTCCTTTTTTCACAAGCTTAAACTGTCTTTACTCCCCCCTTGGTTGGTGGCTGTAGCTATATTTCCCAACATGAGCAAAACCCGGCCAAGGGTCTCTCCGGCCAGGTTTTACTACTTTTCGGATGTGAAAATGTTAGGCGCTTCAAGTCGCCATCCCTATAGAATGAGCCTCCCTTTCTCCAGCAGAAGCTCCCCATCGACCGCAACGGTAGGTTCCCGAAGGATCCCATCCAGGTGGCTGGCCACTTGAATCGTTCCGCCAAAGAAAGTGTTGTTGCCCAGGGCAAGATGGATGGTCCCGAGCACCTTCTCATCTTCCAGGACCTCACCACAAATGACCGCCTTGTCGTTTGTTCCCACCCCAAGCTCGCCGATCATGAAGGCTGCTTCTCCCAGACCTTCCAGGGCCTTTCTCAATATCCCCGCTTGGGGGCCTTGAAGATCGACGACCACCCCGTCCCTGACTTCCATGACAATGGGCTCCTTGAGCATGCCCACTGCGGACATGGCTCCATCTACGACTAGCACGCCCTGGGCGCTTCCCTCCACCGGGGCGACGTATGCCTCCCCTGCAGGAAGATTGCCAAACTCCCCAGGCTGATGATAGATCCCCGTATCAGGCTCTCCCGCCCGGCCCTTGATGGAAAGGCTAAGGTCCGTTCCCGCGGGCGTCGTGATCCTTACATCTTCGCCCCGGGAAAGGATCTGGGCCACCTTGTTGCTTCTTTCGGCTATCACCCCGTAATCGGCAAATAAGGCCC
>JAAZLZ010000073.1 GCA_012799075.1 Bacillota bacterium | reverse complement strand
GTGCCAGATCTTCTCATGCTCAAAGGGGTCCTCACCCACAACCAAGCCCTTAAGCCCCCGGCTGAGGGTGTGGGAGACGGGAGCTTCGATGATTGCTTTGGTCACCAAGGGACATGAATCAACTTCTCCATAGCCGATTATGCCTGCATCGGTCTCAACTTCGATGATTAATGCATCCTGGGAGCTGTCCGTCCGCTCTTTGATTTCCTTGGGTCTAAGGTAGATGGCCCGTACATCAGTGATCTTCAAGATTCATCCCTCCATTAATGATTGTCGTCCCCATCGGCAAGATAGAAATCATACATCCTGTCCATGTGGCGCTCCATCGCCCTTTGGGCCCGGTCCACATCCCCCCGTTGGACTGCATGGAGGATCTGCGCGTGGTCTTGTAAAGCCTCGTTGACTAGGGGATCCCGCGCCATCTGCTCGAGGAACACGCGGCGGAGCTCCTGAAGGATCTGGGCGAGGACGGGATTGCCCGACAGCTCCCCCAGGGTAAGATGGAAATCCACGTCCGCCTCCCGGAAGACGGTGATGTTTTGCTTGTTTTCTTCCATTAGGGCCAGGAGCTCTTGTAGACGGCCAACGTCGACGGGAGGCACAGCCTTGGCTGCCTGCCGGACGCTTTCAAGTTCAAGGATCCGGCGGACATCCAAAACGTGGAGCGCGGTCACCCCTTCCCTGAGGGTAAGAAAATCGCTCTTTCTAGCAAAGGCCTCGGGAAGCTCACTGACGAACATCCCCTCGCCGTGGCGAATGGTGACCAGCCCGGCGGCTTCGAGGACCTTGAGCGCCTCGCGGAGGGGGGAGCGACTCACGCCAAATTCTTGGCAAAGCTCCTGTTCTGTAGGCAAACGGGTGCCCACGGGCCATTGCCCCCGGAGGATCCGGGCTTTGACCTCCGCCACGATCTGATGGGATAGGGTGGTTCGCTTCAGCCGAGCCATAGGCATCTCCTCCATATGGGGGTGATAATATCATAATATGATCATATGTCTTTGCTGAAAGCTTCTGTGTTACTTGGGGGTATTCCTTCCTGCTATTCACACTTTTTGACAGCTTTTTGATGAAGGGGGGGTAAATCAAAGGACGCTGCACAAGGCAGCGTCCTTTGGGCTCTAGACCCCTCGGGCCTGGAGCATGTCTTTGATTTTCATCAGCCGGGTTAAGGTGGCCCTTTCCGTCTCATCCAGCTTCATGGTAATGTACTTGACGGTTTCCTCGAGCCTGGGGATGAGGACGTGTTCGAGGGCGTTGACCCGGCGGCGGGTCTTCTCGATCTCTTCCGCCATGAGCTCCGCGGATTTTTCTAAGGCCGCAAGCTCAATCATCTTGGGGAGGACCTCCGACAGGGCTTCAATAGCTGTATCCAGCTCTGCGGAGGTGTGGGCATAGCCGTAGGGGTAGATATCCCCCACCTCCCCTTCCTTTTGCCATTCAAAGCGGGGCACCCGGACGCTCATGATGTTCTCTTCCCGGGCCGACAGCTCAAGACGCTCCTTAGGGAACATGATGGCCTCCTCGAGCATCTGGGGAGACATGACTCCCCGGGCCACCAAGAAGCCCTGGTAGACCTGGTTTAATTGGGAGAAAACCTGGTCCCGAAGCTCCCTGTTCCGGTCGATTAGCTCCATGAACTGACGCATCAGCTCATCCCGCTTATCCTTAAGCAGCTTATGCCCCCGCCTGGCCATGGCCAGGCGACGCTTGAGCATGAGCAGCTGCATTCTGTTGGGACTAGCCTTAATCTCCACTTGCCATCACCTTCTTCCCTAGCGGGCCGGGACTGGCTGGCCTTCCTCGCGGGGCAGATATTTCTCGATGTACTCTTCCCTGACCCGCTTCAGTTCTGCCGTGGGCAGCATAGCCAAGAGTTCCCACCCGATATTGAGGGTCTCTTCGATGCTTCGATCCTCATGGAGCCCCTGGCCGATGTAGCGCAGCTCGAATTCATCGGCAAAGGCGGCGAACTGTTTGTCCAAAGGAGTCAAGGCCGCCTCGCCCAAGATCACCGCCAGCTCTTTGGCTTCTTTGCCGCGTGCATAGGCGGCATAGAGCTGATTGAGGGTGTCCGCATGGTCTTCCCTGGTCTTGCCATGGCCGATCCCCTTGTCTTTCAGACGGGAGAGGGAAGGCAAAACGTCGATGGGAGGATAGATCCCCTTGCGGTGAAGCTCCCGGCTGAGGATGATCTGACCCTCCGTGATGTATCCGGTCAGGTCCGGAATGGGGTGGGTCTTATCGTCCTCGGGCATGCTCAGGATGGGAAGCTGGGTGATTGAGCCCTTCTTCCCCCGAACCCTGCCTGCCCGCTCATAGATCGTCGCGAGGTCCGTGTAAAGATAGCCAGGATAACCCCGTCGGCCGGGAACCTCTTTCCGGGCCGCGGAGACCTCCCGCAGGGCCTCAGCGTAGTTGGTCATGTCAGTTAGGATGACCAAGACGTGCATATCTTTCTCAAAGGCCAGGTATTCCGCCGCGGTCAGGGCCATTCTGGGGGTTGCAATCCGCTCGATGGCCGGATCGTTGGCCAGGTTGATGAACAACACCGCCCGTTCGATGGCGCCCGTCTGACGGAAGTCGTTGATGAAGTAGTCGGCCTCATCGAAGGTGATTCCCATGGCGCCGAAGACCACCGCGAACTCTTCCTCCGAGCCTAGGACCTTGGCCTGCCTGGCAAGCTGGGCGGCAAGCTCCGCGTGGGGAAGACCCGCGCCGGAGAAGATGGGGAGCTTCTGCCCCCTAACTAGAGTGTTCAAGCCGTCGATGGCGGAAATGCCGGTCTGGATG
>JAAZLZ010000072.1 GCA_012799075.1 Bacillota bacterium | reverse complement strand
GATGTCCAGTTCCGCAGGGGTCATCGCCCGGGGCGCAGGAGAAGTGGAAATCCACGGCATGACCCGGGCGGGATTTCCCCGGTCCTTCGCCGCCGCCGTCCTGGCATCTTCAGCCATCATCGGACCCATTATTCCTCCCAGCATTATCCTGGTGGTCTACGGGGTGCTGGCAGGCATCGAGGTCAGATTTCTACTCTTGGCCGGAGTCCTGCCCGGGATGCTCATGGCCGCGTCGTTGATGGCGGCTGTCTATCTGGTGGTTAAGAATCGGGGCTATCCCCTGGCATTCTCCTTTTCCCCGGAGTCCTTCCGCCATGCTGCCCGCGAGGGCTTTTGGGCCCTGTTGACACCTTTGCTGCTGCTCCTAGGCATAACCCTGTCTGCCCCTGAGGAAGCTGGGGCGGTGGTCCTATGCTGCAGCCTGGTCGTATCGACCTTGATTTACCGTGATTTGACTTGGCAGGAGATGCCCGCCATTTTGGAGGAAGTGGGCCTGCGGGCCGCCGCGGTGCTGCTGCTCATGGCTAGCGCTGAAGCCCTTGGCTGGGCCCTGTCCTGGTTGGGGGTCACCCAGCTCGTGGCCAGAGTGATTGCGGGACTAATCCTGCCCAACTGGGCCCTTCTGCTGCTGATCAATCTCACCCTCTTGGTCGCGGGCATGTTCATACCCGGCCTTGTGATTCTTGCTCTAACGGTGCCTTTATTCCGACCCCTTTGCTTTGTGTTGGGCATGGAACCTGCCCACTTTGCCATCATGGTTACGGTCAACTTGACGATTGGAGCCCTCACCCCTCCTGTGGGCCCCATTGGCTTCGCCGCCGCCCTGATGGCCAACGTACCCTACGGAGAGTTCCTCTCGGAACTGAAACCCTTTCTGGCGGCCCTACTCGCAGCTTTGCTCTTGATTAGCTACTTCCCCGAATTCTCCCTGCTCATCCCGTCCTGGCTGCTCGGTGGATGAAGTCCACCAGGCGGCGGTGGAAGGGGGAGCCCTTCCGGATAGTGACGGGGGTGCCCATGGGGATCGCCGCGTAAAGCTCCTCCACATCTTGGTTGTGCAGGCGAATGCATCCCGCTGATGCATGGCGGCCGATGGACTTGGGATCATTGGTCCCGTGGATGCCATGCTTTTGCCCGTCGGAACTTAGCCCCAACCAGCGGGTCCCGAAGATCCGATCTTCTCCCAATCCATCGGGACTAGCTTCCTTTTCTATCACCTGGAACCTCCCTTCGGGGGTGAGCTCGGGGGTTCGACCCGTGGCAACGGGGTAAGTCTTGGTCAGCTTGCCCCCTTGATAAAGGTAAAGGCGGTTGATGGCCTTATCGACCATGATCTGGGTTTCAGGTCCTGGAGCGGGGGGTGCGTAAAGAAAGGGATAGGCGGTCCAAAGGGAAGAGATCGCCAGCAGGATGACAATCAGATTCCGCATCATTCCACCTCCGCCTTGCTAGTCTTCCCCGGGATAAGGCTGCCCGGAAGAGGAGGAAACAAGTCCCAAAAAAACGAATTCTCATGGGCAGGGGTGCTTGCAAGAATCTGCAAAGGAGATGGAAAGGAATGCGACTCAAAGACAAGGTGGCCCTGGTCACCGGGTCGGGACGGGGCATCGGCTTCGCCATCGCCCGCCATTTAGCCAAGGAAGGGGCCTGGGTGGCCCTTTGCGACATTGATGAAGGACTGGTGACCAAAGCCGCTGAAACCTTGCGCCAAGAGGGTTTTAAGGTCCTAGGCTACAAGGCGGATGTGACCGACACCCCAGCCATTGAGACGATGGTGGAAGACATCATCGGGCAGTGGGGCGGCATCGACATCTTGGTGAACAACGCCGGGGTAATCCTGGTGAAAAAGGCGCTCGACATCATCGATGAAGAATGGGATCGGGTTTTCCGGGTGAATGTACGGGGGACCTTTGCCTGCTCCCGGATCGTGGGTCGGCACATGGCCTCGCGGGGAGGCGGCGTTATCATCAATGCTTCATCCAATTCGGGCAAGACCCCGGGCCGGTTCCAAGCAGCCTACGCGGCGAGCAAATTCGCGGTGGTGGGACTGACCCAAGCCCTGGCCATGGAGCTTGGCCCCCACAACATCAGGGTCAACGCCTACTGCCCCGGTATCGTCGAGACGGATATGTGGGAATATATCGATGCCCGGATGGCGGAACTCAGTAATATGCCGGTAGGCCAGGCCCGCCGGGATCTGGTCAGCCAAATTCCTTTAGGTCGGGCTGCCAATGAGGAGGATGTGGCCAAGGTGGTTGGCTTCCTCGCTTCCGATGACAGCGCCTACATGACAGGTCAGTCCCTCAACGTGTGCGGAGGCCGTCGAATGCACTAAATTAAGGAGGTAGGGCTAATGGTAACAAGAACCCATCATATTGGTTTTACCGTCAAGGACTTGGACCGCTCCGTCCGGTTCTACCAGGAAGGTTTAGGACTAGAGCTCATCAATCGGATACCGGGTCCCAACCCTTATCAATCCAAGATTACCGGTTATCCCGACACCCATCTGGCCATCGCCTTTTTCAAGCTGCCGGGGAGCGATGCACCCCTGGAGCTCATCCAGTATGTAGCCCCCGTCGGGGAGCCCCTGGATATGGAGACCAATCGGCCGGGGAACGGTCATTTCGGTGTGGTGGTGGATGATCTGGAAGGGAAGATTAAGCGCTTGCAGGCATATGGGGGCAAGCTCCAGTCCCCGGAAATTGTCTCGATTCCCACCGGCCCCAACAAGGGAGCCAAGGTCGTCTATTTCCGCGATCCCGATGGCATCACTGTCGAGCTGTTCCAGTATCCGCAAGACTGACGCTTGTTGTTCAAAGATCCCTGGGCCTTAAGCTCAGGGATCTTTTTTCCCTGCGGTTAAGCCAATTTATGGAAGCAAGGTGCCTAATTAATCAAAATAGAGCAATTACGAATACGGAGAAGGAATCCTAATTTCAATACAGAAGCCTGATTACTGGGGTGAAACTTGTCACAAAGTCGCGGGTTGGATGTAGGCGGGTAAGTAACGGTCTACTGCGAAAGGAGAGGTAAACTATGCTGCGTAAGGTGTTGTCAGGAGTAGTTGCCCTCACTCTTGTGCTTGGCATCGTCGGGATGGCTCTGGCCGGTGAGCCAGGATTCATCACACCCCCTGGCAGTTGGGATGAAACGTACGATGTGGTAGTAGTTGGAGGTGGTTTTGCTGGTTTGTCGGCAGCCTACTTTGCCAAGAAGGCTGGCGCCGATGCGGTCTTGATTGAGAAAATGCCCTTTGTGGGCGGGAACTCCATCATCAATGGCGGCGTCTACGCCTCCTACACCAGCAAGCTGAAACTGGCGGAAAAGCTCGGTCAACCCGATTCACCGGAAAAGCACATTGAAGATACAGTCGTCGGCGGGGACTTTATGGGTGACCCGGCATTAATAGAGAACCTGGTGTACGGCTCCCCCATTATATTGGATTTGCTCCTGGACAACGGCCTTCAGGTGCGGGACATGATCTCCCGGCCCGGCGGCCACTACGGCTACCGCACCCACACCACCATCAATCAAAGCGGCAGCGATGTGGTCCTAACCCAGAAGAAGATGGTTGAAGAGGCGGGCGTGAAAGTCCTGCTGAACACCAAAATGACCTACATCTATCGGGAAAAGCCAATGGAAGGACGGGTTCTGGGCATTCGGGTGGAGACGAAGGAAGGCGAACGGAACATCCTCGCCAAGAAGGGAGTCATCCTCGCCACAGGCGGCTTTGCCAACAATCCCGACATGGTCCGGGTCCATGTCCCCTGGATCACCGATGAAGTCGGCTGCACCAACCATCCTGGCGCCACCGGGGAAGGTCTGGTGATGGCGAAGCAGATTGGGGCCAACAGCCTCCATGAATGCTACATCCAGCTGTATCCCTTCGCGGATCCCAATACTGGCATCCTAGACGCGGCTGCGGTGGTTCCCTTCAACGGACCCAGCTTCGGCATCGTCTACGTCGATGTCCAAGGCAAGCGCTATGTGGATGAGGGACAGCGCCGGGACGTCTGCTCCATGGCTGCTCTAAACAGCGGCGGATTCCCCACCTTCTCCATCTTCAGCGATGAGATGGTGGAGCTCTTCTCCACTAGGGAAGACATCGAGAAATACATCAAGCAGGACCGCTGCTTCAAGGCCGATAGCTTAGAGCAATTGGTCAAGGAGATTAACGCCCGGACCTACAAGGGACAAAAGGTCAACATGCCGGCGGACAATCTGATAGCCACCATCAAACAGCACAACGGATACATCGACCAGGGCGCCGATCCCGACTTTGGCAAGAAGATCGACAAGGGCATTGCCAAGAAGATCGTGGCCGGCCCCTACTATGCGATTCCCCAGTGGCCGTCCGTCCACCATACTATGGGCGGCGTGAAGATCACTCCTCGGGCTGAAGTGGAGGACCTTTGGGGCAATGTCATCCCCGGCTTCTTTGCCGCCGGTGAAGTAACTGGTGGAGTCCACGGCACCAACCGTCTTGGCTCCAACGCGATTCCCGACTGTGCCGTTCACGGCATGATTGCCGGGACAATGGCGGCCACAGGCAAACCGCCCGTGCTGAAATAGTAGAAGGATTCAACTTGGGGCTGCCCCCTGGGGCGGCCCCTTTCACCCTTCGTCCAAGAAGGGTTTCTTCTTTTTGTGGGGGAAGCTACCCTGTGGAGGTGAAGGCCATTGAGCCAGAAAATCGACGATCTAAACAAAGCTGCTCGGGGAGAAAAACCGAGTCGAGTTCCCGTAGTGCTTTGGAACAAAGGCCCAATTAATGCCGAATACGGTAAAGTGACGGTAGATGAGTATTATTCTTCCTTGGAGGTGGCCCTGCGGGCCCAAATCGCCTTCCAGGAGGAGTATCCATCGGCCATCCTCATCCCCGGCCTGCTCCCCGATCTTGGCCCTGTGGTGGAAGCATCGGCCTTTGGCTGTTCGATCATCCGGCCTGAGGGCCAGTCGCCCTTTGCCATGCCCTGTATGTCCATCAACGACGCTTCGAGTCTGCGCCCGCCCGATCCCAACAAGGATGGACTTATGCCGGCGATGCTGGCGGGCTGGCGCTATCTTTGGGATGCGGTCCCCAAGAAATACATTGATGAGTATGGCTACCTAGACGGGTGTGCTTCCACCTTTGGACCGATGGAGACTGCCGCCCAGGTCCTCGGCTATGATCAGTTCTTCATCGCCCTTTATGACCATCCAAAGCTCGTCCATCAGCTCTTGGACGTAATCGCCGATGCGATGATCGCTTATGTAAACGCCCAAGCCAAGATCAACGGTCCCATCAAGCGGGTAACGGTGACCGATCATGTAGCTGGCCAGATCTCGGCGGAGCACTTTGCCGAGTACGGTCTTCCTTATCTACAGCGTCTTTTCCAAGCCTTTCCCGATGTGATCACCATTTATCACAACGAAGCAGACATCAAGCATGTTCTGCCTCGCCTGCCTGAGCTTGACTTTACCGTCTACCACATGGGCCTGGAGGTGGAGGGGGATTATGCCGAGGGGGTGGCTCTAGCCCGGCGCACCATGGGGAATCGGTGTCTGATGGGCAACATCCATAGCCAAGAGCACCTTCTCTGGGGCACCCGGGAGGAAGTCTATGAAGAAAGCCTCCGCCAGCTGGATGCCGGCGCTGGGGATGGGGCCATGTGGCTTTCGGTCCGGGGAGGCTTTGCCCCGGGAACGCCCAGGTCCAATATTCACGGGATGATCCAGGCCGCGGAGGATTGGTCTTAAGAAGGGTTTTGTCTGAAGAAGAAGAATAAGGATACTGAATAATAGAAGGGGGGCGAAATGAGTTGAATAGGCATGTTACTAGGCTAATCTCACCGGTTTTGCTCATGGTTTTTTTGCTAAGCTCCCTAGCCGGAGCAACTACCTTGACTGCCGATGTCATTGTTGTTGGCGGCGGAGGGGCGGGTTTGGCGGCAGCCATCGAAGCCGCAGATTGCGGGGCAGATGTGATTCTATTGGAGAAGATGCCCTTCGTTGGAGGAAGCACCTTGATTTGCGGGGGAGTTGTGCTGGCTGCCGGGACCGACATCCAAAAGCAGCTGGACATCCATGACAGTGCCGAGGCCATGTATGAATACTGGATGCTATGGAACCAATGGCAGGTGGACCCGGCCCTAGTCAAAGTCATCGCTGAGGAATCGGCCGGCGTGATCGATTGGCTGTTAGATCTTGGCGTTGACATGCCCGCGGTGCTCACCCCGCCGGGGGTCAACCCGGCGGATGGGGGCCTTTACCTTTCCGGAGCTGACTCGGTGCCCAGGGGGCATACGGCCAATGGCGGCGGTGCCGGCCTGGTCAAGCCAATGATGGACAAGGTGGGCAGCGACCCCAAGATCACCATCATGTTGTCGACGCCGGCCATCGATTTGATTGCCGAGGATGGGCGGGTTGTGGGGGCCGTTGCCAGGACGAAGAACGGGGAAGAAATCCAAGTCCGCGGGAAGGCCGTTGTGCTGGCCTCGGGCGGTTTTGGCCACAACGAAGAGATGATGCGCCGCTATCTACCTAGTGCCATTGCCCACGGCAGCCGCTACCACTCTATTTCCGGCAAGGGCTCCACGGGAGACGGCATCCACATGGCCCAGAAGCTTGGTGCAGAAATCGTCGGCATGGATGGAACGTTGTTGTTTGCCTTCGCGGAAGGTCCGGCGCCAAGCCCCGTCTGGATGGTCTATGTGAACAAGAACGGGCAGCGCTTCGTCAACGAAGTCGGCTTCTACGAGTTGGTCAATAATGGTGTTTCCGCCCAGGAAGATGGCCTGTCCTGGGCCATCTTCGACGGCGCGGCCATCGCCGAATCGGGCATGGGCCAGGAGGACATCGACAAAGGACTCCAGGTCGGCACCCTCACCCAAGCTGATACCTTAGAGGAATTGGCCGTGAAGGTGGGGATCGATCCTAAAGGGTTGGCCAGCGCTATGAAGAGGTGGAATGCCGATGTGGCCGCGGGGAAGGACAGGGCTTTCTTCAAGCCCCTGGTCAAACCTGTCGCCACGCCTCCCTTTTATGCATCCCAGCTCATCCGGCACTACCACGTGGTCAGTTCCGGGGGCGTTAGGATCAATACGGAAGCCCAGGTGCTAAAAACGACCGGTGAACCTATCCCCGGCCTTTATGCTGCAGGGGAGACCACCGGTGGCATTTACAGCAAAATTTATCCGGGCAGCGGCAGTGCCGTAGCCGATGCCTTGATCTTCGGCCGCATTGCCGGTCGAAACGCAGCCAACGAATAGAATGGATAAAGGGCAGCCTATGGGCTGCCCTTCACCTTGGTTGCTAGCTTTCCGGCAAGATGCCCATTTGCAGGCAAGCCATGGGGTAGATGGCGACGAGGGCCTTGGAACCATGACGCCGGATGAGATCATCGAGGAGTCCTTGCCATTCGGTGTAGAGGGGCCGGGGCGGTCTGACGAAGAAGGGCCGAATCTGGGCTACAGACAGGTTCGGCGAATAAATCCAGGTGGTCATCCCTGCAAGGGACCGGGGGGGAAGGGTGTTGTCCCGGGGGGCAAAGAGGGGCATGCCGGGACCTCCCAGACTGTGGAAGCCAGCTCCCTCACTGGCCGCGGTGGTTATGATGATGGTGCTGTCTTTGTCTTTAAGAAGGCCCATCCCGTATTCACCCGCGACATTAAAGGCGTTGTTCAGTTGGACGAACTCGGTATCCTTTGGATAGGCATTGAAAATCGCAATATCAGCCTTGGGCACCAGTTGGGTCCGGTAGACTTGTCGAGCAAGCTTTGATCCGGCCCGGTGGGCAGCCACCAAATCCCCAGCAAATAGTCCCGCCACTTCCAACCTCGAGTTGAAGACAGCATTAACGATGAATTCCAGCCCAATTTTCCTTGCGATATCCTCCATGTCTTGGCGGAGGGGGTTGTCCGGATTGCCCACCCAGCGGTGGGCAAAGCGCTGACCGTCCTTCTCGTAGTATCCCGGTTTGTGGTTGGCTTCTAAGGTGTCCATCCCCCCGATGCCGGGGATGATGTTTTTCGCCCCCCCGCCAAATCCCGCCAAGGGATGGGGTAGGATGCAGCCGACGGCAATTTTGAGATCCGCTTCGGCAAAGCCCCGGTTGATGGTAATGGGATGCCCCATCTTCGAGGTCCCTAAAGAGACCAGGTCGGCAAAGGGATTATGATTGAAGACCTGGATAGTCGATACCACTTCGTGTCCTAGCTTCTTGATCATGTCGTCCCTGGTCATTGGTCGGTGGGCGCCGAGACTTAGGAAAATCGAAATATCCTCCCGTTTAACGCCTCCCTCTTCCAACCGGCGGATGATGGGCGGGAGCAGGAGGTGCCCCGGGGTGGGGCGTGAAATGTCATCGACAATGATGCCAACGCTCTTCCTTCCCCGGGCCAGTTCCTGGAGGGGAGGGCTGTCGATGGGGTCATCGAGGGCCTTCTCCATAGCCCCTTTATCGATGCTGGCAGCCCCTTCCATTTCCGCCATTATCACTTCCCAATCATCGGGAAACCAAATAGGGTGTTTCTCATCCCCGTACCAACGGGCCCAAGGGATCCGTACAGTATGCATTGCGGCAACTCTCCCTTCGATAGTCTTCCCCTCCAAGGTTTCATCGTCTGGGAAGACAATCCTGCTTGCCGCAGGTAATGGCATACTTGAAGACTGGCCAGCCCAGGAAGGCATCAAGCCGAGATCCATTGCCTGCTTGGGACCGCGTAGTGACAGGCCACGTAGTGACCGTCACCAATAGCCATCAGGGGCGGCTCTTCCAGGCACGCATCATCCTTGGCCCGATGGAAGCAGCGGGTTCGGAAGCGGCACCCTGGGGGCGGGTCCATGGGGGAAGGGACGCTCCCGCGCAAAATGATCCGCCGGCGATGCCGTCCATCGAGCCGCGGTATCGCCGACAATAGGGCTTGGGTGTAGGGATGACGGGGACTGGCAAAGATTGCTGTCGTTGAGGCCAGCTCGACGATCTTACCCAGACACATCACCGCGATCCGGTCGCTGACGTAGTTGACCACGCTAAGATCGTGGGTGATAAACAAATAGGTCAGGCCCATCTCTTGCTGCAATTCCTGAAGAAGGTTGATGATTTGGGCCCTGATGGAAACATCCAGGGAGGATACAGGCTCATCGGCGACGATGAATCGGGGACCTGCCGCAAGGGCCCGGGCAATGCCGATCCTTTGCCGCTGCCCACCGCTAAACTGGTGGGGATAACGGTCGATATGGGTTTCCTGTAGGCCGACCTTTGGCAGCAGAGTCTGGACCCTCTCCCGGATCTCCTTCCGGGGCACTCCCTGGAGGGCCATGGGTAGACCGATGATTTGACCCACCGTCCGCCGGGGGTTGAGGGAGGCGTAGGGATCTTGAAACACGATTTGCATCTCGCGGCGCATGTCTTTCATCTCCTGGGGAGACAGATTGAAAATATTCTCTCCGTCGAAGAGGACCTCCCCTGCGGTAGATTCACAAAGCCGGAGGATGGCTCGGGCTAGGGTAGACTTGCCGCACCCCGACTCGCCCACTAGGCCCAGGGTCTCCCCCGGATAGATGTCCAAGCTGACCCCATCGACAGCTCTGACGGGGTTGTTCTTTCCGTTGGGATAGTATACTTTGAGGTCCTCAATTTCTACTAAAGGGGTATACAAGGCGCAACCTCCTTCACTTAGGGAATCATTAGACAGCTGACCAAGCGGTCCGGGGCTGCTTCCCGCAAGGAAGGCTCCCATCTGGTGCACCTTTTGTCCGCCAATGGACAGCGGTCTTGGAAGGAGCAGCCGGGAGGGAGCATGTGCAGTTCGGGGACCAGCCCCTCAATAGGCTCGATCCGGTGGCGGGGTTCCTGCAATCGGGGAATGGATCTTAGCAATCCCCTAGTGTAGGGGTGGAGGGGGTGGGTGAGGACCTGCTTGACATCACCAACCTCCACCACCTTCCCCGCGTACATCACCGCGATCCGGTCACAAAACTCAGCCACCACACCCAAATCATGGGTAATGAACAGGATGCCCATGTCGAGTTCTTGCTGCAGCCCGGCGATGAGGTCGAGGATCTGGGCCTGGATAGTCACATCCAGGGCCGTTGTAGGCTCATCGGCAATGAGCAAAGATGGATGGCACGATAGGGCAATGGCGATCATCACCCGCTGGCGCATGCCGCCGCTTAGCTGATGGGGATACTCCATCATCCTTTGCTTCGGCGAAGGTATGCCTACCAGCTCCAACATCTGGACGGCCTTTTCCCACATGTTCTCCTTGCCCTGGTGGATGGCAATCGCCTCGGTGATTTGCTCCCCCACCCGGATGACGGGGTTGAGGGTGGTCAAGGGGTCCTGGAAGATCATCGCGATTTGTCCGCCCCGGAGCTTTTGCATCTCCCGTTCGGCAAGACCCAATAGGTCCTCCCCTTGGAACAGGATCTGGCCGTCGACAATCTGGCCCGGAGGCTGGATCAGCCCCATGATGCTCAGGGCGGTGACGCTCTTGCCGCACCCCGATTCGCCAACAAGACCCATGACTTCACCGGGGGCAATAGTAAGATCGACTCCGTCGACGGCTTTGGCCACCCCGGCATCGGTGAGAAAATGGGTCCGTAGGTTTTTCACTTCCAGCAATGGTTGTTTCATCCTTACTCCCTCATTCTTGGATCCAAAGCATCTCGCAAGCCCTCGCCCACAAGATTGATCCCCAAGACGGTCAGCAAGATGGCGATCCCAGGGAAGGTGGATATCCACCACTGGGTATTGATGAATCGCCGTCCTTCGCTGATGATGGTTCCCCAGGCGGGGGCCGGCGGTTCTACGCCCAATCCCAAGAAGCTTAATGAGGCTTCCATAAGGATGACCCAGGCCACCCGCAAGGTGGCAACCACAATGACTGACCCGAAGACATTAGGCAGGATTTCCCTGAACATGATGTGCAAGTCCCCTGCCCCTGCGGCCCTGGCCGCCTCCACATATTCCTTATTCTTCGCGGCCAAGACTTCACTCCTGACTACCCGGCAAGGATAGATCCATTCCTTGTAGGCCAAGGCCACCAGCATATTCTGCAGTCCCGGTCCGAGGACGGCAACCAAAGCTGTTGCCAGGATCAAATAGGGGAAGGCCAGGAGGGTGTCGACGATGCGCTGGATGATGGCATCGATGCGGCCGCCGTAATAGCCCGAGATCAGCCCCAAGATGATGCCCAGGCTGGTGGCGAAGAAGATGACCACAAGCCCAACGGTTAAAGATATGCGGCCGCCGTGGATGATGCGGGTGAACATATCCCTCCCCAAGTGGTCTGTCCCTAAAGGATGGGCCAGGCTTCCGCCCGGCATCCAGGCCGGTGGCCTCCGCAGGGCAGTAAAGTCCGGCTTCTCCGGGTGGTAGGGAGTAAGGTACGGGGCAAAGATCGCGGCAATTACCATGATGACGATGACCGCCAGGCCCCAAACAGCCAGTCGGTTCTTCCGGTAGAGCCGCCAGAAGTCCCGCAAAGTGGCTCCCATAGGGGAAATGTGGTACCATGCCTGCTCAAGCTCCATGCCCTTCCTCCTCTTCAAAGCGCCACCCGGGGATCGAGCCGGGTATAGACCAAATCGGCCGCCAGGTTCATCCCCACGTAGGTTAACGCATATAGCAGGACTGCCCCCTGGACAACGGGGTAGTCATAGGTGCGGATGGAGTCTACCACAAGTTGGCCCAGTCCCGGCCAGCTGAAGATCCGTTCGATGATCATGTTGCCGCCCAGGAGCGTGCCCATGTTAAGGGCGATGACGGTGATCGTAGGGATCAAAGCATTGTGCAGGGCGTGCTTGATGATGACCACCATCTCCCTGAGGCCCTTAGCCCGGGCGAAGGTGATGTAGTCTTGCTGGATCACATCGAGCATGCTCGAACGGGTAATCCGCATGGTGAGTGCAGCCAAGGGAGCCCCCAAGGCCAGGGCGGGCAAGAGCAAATGGCTCATAGCCGCCCAAAAGGCCTCCCAATTCCAGGCTAGGAGAGAATCCACCAGTAAGAGGCCCGTTGTCGTTGGGGGCCAAGCGATCTCAAAGCCGAGCCGAAGTCCCCCAGGCAGCCATCCCAGTCCCACGGAGAAGATCAATATCAGCACCAGTCCTAGCCAGAAATCAGGCAGGGATACGCCAATCAAAGACACCAGGGTGCTTGCTTGATCGACAAGTGAATAGCGGTGCACCGCAGAGATTACCCCCGCGGGAATGGCGATCATCAACGAGATCAGCATAGCTGCCAGGGTCAGTTCCAGGGTTGCCGGGAGGCGCTCCCGGATGAGCTCTTTAACAGGCACCCCGTAGCGCAGGGACATGCCCCAATCCCCCCGGCAGATTCCTCCCAAAAACCCCAGGTACTGCTTCCACAGGGGTTGATCCAAGCCAAGCTCATGGCGGATGAGATCGATGTCCTCCTGGCTGATGTGTCCGACCGACCCCAGCATGGTTTCCACCGGGTCCCCTGGAGTCAGGTGCATGAGGGAAAAGACGACCAACGTGATCCCCAGCACAACGGGAATTGTCTGCAGCATGCGGTCAAAAAAGAATTTCATCGATGTCACTCCATCAGGTCAACTTCTTTTAAGTGGATGCGGCTGTCCGGACTGGGCCGCCAGTTCTTGACCCTGCTTCCCACTCCATAGATTTCATGGGGTACGAACTCGAATACCATCGGCACCTGGGCATGGATGATTTCTTGGGCCCGGCGAAAAGCTGTCAGCCGTTCTTCATCACTATCTGCAGTTAGGGTTGCCTCCAGGAGCCTATCTACTTCGGGGTCGGCAAACCCGGAATAGTTGCCCCGGCCTAATCCCCGGTGGTCCGAATGGAACTTGGGGATCAGGATGTCAAAGGGGTCCAAAGACGCATTTCCCCAATCATTGAGGAAGGCATCCCGCTGTTCTTCCACCCGTTTATCCTTCCCTTGCATGTAGGCATCCCGGACAGCTCCCGAGGTGGGCCAGGTGCGGATCTTGACATCGATGCCCACCTCAGCTAGCATTGCCTGGTAAATCTCTGCCCTAGCCCGGTGGTTATCCACCACGTCCAGCTCAAAGGAAAATCCGTTGGGGTAGCCTGCTTCGGCCAAGAGCCAGCGGGCCTTTTCTGGGTCGTAGTCGAACATCTTCAGCTCCCCGTGATAGGCAAAGGCCTGGGGCGAGAGGATAAAGGGTATCCGGGTGGCCCGGTCTTCATACAGAACGCCGATTATCGTATCCATGTCGACGGCATGGTTCATGGCTTGACGCACCCTAATATCATTAAAGGGCGGCTTGTTCACATTCATCTCCAAAAAGTAGCTCCGCGTTCCGAGCACAGTGACCACGTTGATGTCCGGGTGGCCTTCCAGGGAGCTGATTTCATGGACGGGAATGAAGGTAGCGATATCGATTTCACCGGATCTTAAGGCGGAAACCCGAGCCGATTCATCGCCGATGACCCGGAAGACTACCCGGTCAAGCTTGGGGGGGTCACCCCAGTAATCCTCATTCTTTACCACGCTAAAGTGGCTGTCACGAACCCACTCTTCAAAACGGAAGGGCCCTGTGCCCACCGGCCGGTCGATGTATCCATCACCCACCGCCTTGGGCACGATCATCTGCCAGGGTATGAATCGGGGAAACAAAGGCCAGGGGCTGGTCAGCTCCACATGTACCGTACATTCATCCACCGCCAGGGCACCCTTGGTTGGTCCCAGCAAACCCCTTCGCTGGGAGGTCCGTCCAGCCATGGCTCCATCTTGAACAAGGCGGTTGATACTAAAGGCCACATCCTCCGCCGTTAGGGGACTGCCGTCATGGAACGTGACATCGGGACGCAGTATGATTTCATAGATCGTCGGTTCGACAGCCGTGATGGATAGAGCCAACTCGGAGACGATCTCCCGATCGGGGGTATAAGTTGAAAGCCCCTCATAGACTTGGCGCAGCATGGCTTCGGTTTGGCGGTGGCTGAAATCTGCTGGATCGAGGGTGGCCAGATCATCATCAAACCCAATGATCATTGTCTTGGCGGCAACAAGCCCCGAAAGCAGCAGAACCAAAACAACAGCTGTGATGCCCTTTTTCATGGAACTCTCCCCCTTTTTAGGTAACAAAAAAACCACAACAAAGTATTGTGGTTTCTCATTGAAGCAACAAGATATGAGCTACCACATACTCTCTTTCACGCTGACGAGGTTAGCTGGCGGGTTCGGGTTAAAGAGTAACCCTACCTGATGCTAGCATCGGGATTCACCCCAAAAACTTGGTTCCCCCGTTCCGCCGAAGCGGATTGAGCGTTCCAGTACATGTAGCCTTGCCATATGCAGTTGTATGCAGGCACTAGCCTTTGTGCACTTAATATACCACAGGGTCTATTCGGTGTCAAACTGGGAAAAGGATAACATGATTGGCAAATCCATCCCAAGAGGGCCAAATTTCGCCGCTCCTTCCCCCATATGTCTGGATTTTTAAACCACGGGCTCAACACTGGGGGAGAAGATGCCGCGGTTTGGCTCCAAAACCACCATGTTCCGGTCCTTTTTGGCCAAAAGAAGGGCCCGATCCGCATTCGCCAGCAGTTCCCTCTTGCCTTTGGCATGGGTGGGAAAGGTGGAAACGCCAATGGAGATGGTGATCGGTAAAGAGGCCTTGTCTTCAACGTGCACCCGAAGGCGCTCCCCTAGGATCAACGCTCCGGATGCCGAAGTGTCCAGCAAAGCCAAGGCAAACTCATCGCCCCCCCAGCGGGCGGCCACGTCGGCTGCCCGGCAAGTCTCTTTGATTAGCCTTGCCACCTGGCAGAGGACTTGATCCCCGTAGAGATGGCCATAGTTGTCGTTGATAGACTTAAAACCGTCAATGTCCACTACTGCCACCGATAGGGGAATGTCAAGTCTTTCCGCTTGGGCCAGATGCTGATCCAGGTAGAGGAGGAATCCTCGCCGGTTGTACAGTCCCGTCAAATCGTCGAGGAAGCTCCGTTTGTGAAGCTTTTCGAAGAGGAATCCATTGACTAGGGAAAAGGCACTGATCACAACAAGGGGGCCCGTCCCGTCGAGGGGCCGGGGCAAGTTGACAAGGAGGGCTAATACCCAACTAGCGGCCACAAGCAGCAAGGCTCCTCGTGTACCCCTGTAAAACCCGACTATTTGGGCCGGAACAAGATGGAGCAGCCAAAGGTCGGCATGTCCTCCTGTCAGGGGTAGCAACAAAGCCGCAATGGCAACGGCAATAAGAATAGGGGGAACCCTCTGTTTGAGCATGGCCATCCCTCAAATGCATAGACGTTAATTCTAATATTCCCTATGTTGTCGACAAACCCTTCGTGCATCTTCCCCTTAAAGGAAAAACTACACCTTCTATAGAAAAAAGAGCCAACAACTGCTAGGAGGCGGTAAAGGATGCTTCGCATTGGCAGGGAAAAGGTTTGTTACGAATTGAGTTCCCGTCTGAAGCCCGTTGCCTTTGTCAAGCCGGGGGAGACGGTGGTCCTTGAGACGGATGATTCCCGCACTGGTCGTCTGAAACGGCCGGAGGACGTTCTCACCAGTGTGCCCGAACCAAGAAACGGCAATCCGATGGTCAACCCGGCCACAGGTCCACTCTACATCCGCGGGGCCGAGCCTGGGGATGCTTTAACCGTCGATATCTTGGACATCAAGCTGGGGAGCCAAGGCTACCTCCTCGCGAAGAAGGGGGTGGGCCTTCTTGGTGACACAGTCCGCGAGACAACAGCCTGGATCATTCCCGTGACCGAAGGCCAAGCCCGTTTTTCCCACCAGATCTCCCTGCCAATCCGGCCTATGATCGGGGTGATCGGCACAGCTCCCGCGGGCGTGCCCGTCCCCACGATGTACGTTGGTGACACCGGGGGCAACATGGACAACCCCCGGATCACGACGGGAACCCGGGTCTTCCTTCCCGTGCAAGTCCCCGGGGCCCTCCTTGTTCTGGGGGATGTCCACGGGATGATGGGGGATGGAGAGCTTAACGGCACCGCGCTGGAGATGCCCGCGGAGGTTGTCATTCGGATTGGATTGATCAAGGGTCAAGAAATGGCCTTGCCCTATCTGGAAACAGCTGATCTAATGATTACCACCGGCTATGGCAGCAACTTCTTCGATGCGGCCCGGCAGGCAGTGCGGGAGATGGCCGTTAGACTGATTGATGCCCACAACCTGAATTGGGAGGAGGCCGGCATGCTCCTTAGCGCTGCCGGCAATCTGAGGATTTGCCAGTCCTTCGGCGGTCCGGAGGTCACCGTCCGGCTCGAGTTTCCTAAAATCCAAACAACCGGGGAATAAACAGGGAGAAGGCGGGAACATAGGTAATTAGGAACAACACAACGATTTCAACGAGAATAAGCGGCCAAATAGCCTTGGATATGCGCTCTAGGGAAATGTCGGCAATGCTGCAGGCAACGAACAGACAATTGCCTACGGGGGGCGTTGCCAGACCAATGCACAGGTTGGTAACAACGATCATGCCGAATTGGATGGGATGGATGTTTAGATGCTTTGCGATGGGGAGCAAGATGGGAACCAGGATGATTAGCGAAGCGGCCTGGTCCATGAAGCAACCCACCAACAGCAGAAAAATGTTGATCATGGCCAGGATGACGTATCGGTTGGAGGATACGGACATAATGATATTAGCAATCTGTTGAGGCAATTTCTCGGTGGCCATCAACCAGGAGAAAACTGCCGCCGTTGAAACGATGAGTAAGATCACTCCGGTATGGATGGCGCTATTTAGCAGCATTTCCGGAAGGTCCTTGATGGAGAGTCGCTTGGTGACAAAGAAACCGACCGCCAAACCGTAAGCGACCCCCACCGCTGCCGCTTCCGTCGGGGTGAAAATGCCGGACAGAATACCCCCAAGGATGATGATGGGCATCAGCAAGATCAAGAAAGCCTCTTTAAGACTCGTCCAGAACTGCTGCCAGGTGATGGGCTTTTCCCGGCGGGGATAGTCCCGTTTAATGGCCAGTATGTATGATACTGCCATTAGGCCCAATCCGATTAAGAGGCCGGGTATGAAGCCTGCTAGGAACATTCCTGTGATGGAAACGCCTGCGGTTACCGCATACAACACCATGACGATGCTGGGAGGGATGATGGGCCCGATAATTGAGGAGGCCGCCGTTACCGCGGCACTAAAGTCTTTATCATAGCCTTGTTCCACCATTGCTGGGATCAGAATCGAGCCTAAGGCTGCGGTATCGGCCACGGCAATCCCTGTAATGCCTGCAAAAAAGATGCTGGCGACGATGTTGACGTGGGCTAGGCCCCCGCGAATATGACCGACAAGGACATCGGAGAACTTGACCAGGCCTGAGGTGATTCCTGCCTTGTTCATTAATTGGCCGGCCAGCATGAAAAATGGAATTGCCAGTAGTACGAAATTGTCAATGCCTGTAAACATCCGCTGGGCCACTACTAGCAAAGGGGGCCACGTTGGCAGGGAAAGCAGCCCGGCCACAGCGCTGATGCCAATAACAAAGGCGATGGGTATGCCGATAATCAAACAAAAGGCAAAGACGATGCCGGTGACAGCCGTGGTCATCCTAAAACCCTCCCATCGGTCCGTTGCTCTTGGGTCTGGTCCCCCACTGACCTAAGCGCGAAAGTCAGTAGACCAAGCACCTCCAACGCCATGAAGAAACACCCTGTTGGTATAGCCGCATAGGCCCAGGTCATGGGCAAAGACATGGCTGGTGACAACTGTCCGGCAACACCTACCAGCAAATTGAGTCCCTGGACAAAGACAAAGCCCAAAAAGACCAGGACCATGCCACTGCCCATGAGACTAGTCCAGTACCGTATCCTTTCGGGCAGCATCAGCTTGATGAATTGCATTCCAACATGGGCTCCGCGACGCATGGCGATCGGGGCTGCCAAGAATCCGATCCAAACGAGCAGATAGCGGGAGAGCTCCTCGGTCCAGGGGAGGGAGGAGGCAAGGATATAACGGCAGAACACACCGATAAGCACCACCACCGTCGTTGCCGCCATGCTGACGATGACGAGGAGTTCCAAGGTCCGTTGAACGGTCGCCAGTATTTTTTGCCACATTAGCTAGTCCTCCCGGCAGTTAAGACGCCGCTAAGCGGCGTCTTAACCTACTTTATTTCCTCAAGCTGCCTTTGCTCGGCCTCTTCGACGGCCTCGAGAATCTTACTCACCCACTCCTTGCCGATTTGACTTTCTACGTACTCAATCGCGGCCGGCTGGGCAACCTCTCGAAAGGCTTTGATCTCGTCCATGGTCGGGGCATAGACTTCCATTCCCTGCTTTTGCAGCCGTTCGATGCCGGTGGCTTGTGCCCAGGCTCGCAGCCCTCGGTGGAAGGCGGCCGCAATTCGCGCGGAATCAGCGAAAACATATTGGTCCTCTGGTGAAAGGGACTGGTAGAACTTCTCATTGATCAGGATGAATTGGGGGCTGTAGATATGTCCGTCGAGGGTCAGGTACTTTTGTACTTCATGGAGTTTATACATTTCGATGATGGGTACTGGATTTTCCTGACCGTCGACGACTCCTGTTTGCAGGGCGGTATAAATCTCTTGGGCGGGGATAGGGGTCGGATCACCCCCCATGGCTCTGACCATGGCCATATGGGCTGGGTTTTCCATAACCCGGAACTTAAGCCCCTTAAGATCCTGGGGTCCTTTAATGGGACGGACCTTATTGGTGAAGTTGCGAAAACCAACTTCTGTGATCCCTAGGATCCGGATTCCTGTCTTTTGGCGAACGACTTCAAAAAGTTCTTTCCCGAAGGGCCCATCGAGGACGTCCCAAGCTACTGTTTGGGAGCTGAACAGGTAAGGAATGCCCAAAACCAACATCTCCCGGCAGAAACCCGGGAGAGCTCCGTCGCTGATGCTGGCCATCTGGAAGGTGCCTAGTTTGACTCCCTCTGCTTGTTCCCGTTCACCGCCCACAACGGCTCCGCCTAGGTATTCCACCCGATAGCGGCCTCCCGTCCGGGTCTCAACCAGCGACTTGAAAAGCAGGCCGCTTCCATATGCTGCATCCTCAATCGGGTCATGGGAGGGTGTGCCGGTTGCGTACTTAACCACTGTTGGAGCAGCCAGGGCGGAAGTGCCCATGCTCCACACAAAGACTAATAGCAGTAGCAAAACACCCAGTCTACGCATAATCTGACCACCTTTCAAATCAATGTAGTGGACAAACAAAGGAAACTATTATCTATCGACACAATATTCACCGTCGGGGAAGTAATTCCTGCTATCTTGAGGAAGGCCAAGCGGGCG
Organism: Bacillota bacterium; assembly: GCA_012799075.1. Taxonomy (GTDB): domain Bacteria; phylum Bacillota; class Limnochordia; order JAAZLZ01; family JAAZLZ01; genus JAAZLZ01. The sequence continues at coordinate 4,355 of JAAZLZ010000072.1, read as the reverse complement.
CGTCAAAGAGAACAAGGGTGATAAAGCCTTGAACTGGTGGCGTGGCAAATAGACTGAAGGTTTGCTTTCAGCGGGGAGCTGCCCCCCTCAACCTGCCAAGGGGAGCAGCAGATCCTAGTTGCATGGCCCCAGACAGGAAACGTCAGTCACCTGGCAGCTAGCTTCAACGGTGAAGGCCACATCGAAAGAGATACAAAGGAGCTGGGTCAGCCCTTTGGGGACGAAGGGAGTGCATGATGGACCTTGAATCTCACCCCTGGCTCCAGGCTGCCCCGCCTTTAATGCGATGGGCACGTCTTCGACCTCCCAGTTGCCAGCGAGGGTGAAGGAAAGGGTCAGGGGCGGCTCGTCTGGTTCTAAGTTCAAATCATTGAACTTGATCAAGTAGACTCCGTCCATCAAAGGAGAAATCGATGGATCCCCCACTTGAACCTTGATAGGCAGGGGAGAGGCCTCAAGGACAACATGACGATCGAGACACAATCCGATATCCAGGTGGCTAAGGCCATGGGTCGGCGGATTGTCGGGATCTGGTTTCACCCGATATCTCCAGATGGAATTGCCCTCCGGTGTTGTCTCAACTCCCAGGAAGGTGACCAACCATCCGAGGAGACTTGTTGAACTAGATTGCTGAACGACAAGGGGATTAGGCATGTTCCACCCCCCTTTCTGCAAACGGTATTTCCCCTCGTCTATTCTTATGCCAACTGTCCCTATTGGCCATAGTCAAGTGTTCTTGGTCTCGGGGGTGGATGCAAAAAGACCCATTGGGTCTATAACCATACCAGTCCAAAGATAAGGGTCAGGAGGAGGAGTACGCCCGTTGGCAGCCAAGCGAGGCGCCATGTGGCCGCGAGATCGCCCTTTAAATACTCGATGGTGCCGATGAGGCAGACGTGGGCGGGAGAAATGACATAACCCCCAAGGGAGGCCATGTACAGGAGGGTAATGAGCTGATAGGAATTATTCTGACCCGAGAGAAGGGGCAGGAGAATGGGGAGCACAATCCCGATGGCCGCCTGATGGGAGCCGGTGATAAATCCGACCAAAAATGGCACTGCCAAGGTCAAAATAAGGAGCGAGGAGGCTTGCAGGGAAATCCTGGCTGCAAGGACGGCCACAGCCTGGGAATTGACCACGACGCGGCTGAAAAAGACAATTCCTGCCACTGCCCCGACGATATGCCAGTCGATGCCGGGAAGAACTCCTTCCCGTATTCGTTGACTGAGGTTATCCGTGCTGAAGCCTTTTCCTGGCACGATTAGCACCGCCACGACGATGCCGATGAAAACCGCCAAGGGGAAGCTGAGGCCAACACCTAAGGACAACCCGAGGACAGCAACTAAAGGTAGTACCGAGCTGATGAATGCAGGGAGGGCCCCTTTGGCATCTCTGTGCTGATGCTCAACGTGGCTGGTCGTGCCCCGAAAGGACACGTAGGCGGTGGCAGCAAAGCTTGCCACGACAGCGATCAACCCGGGGAAAAGAAGGGTTCGGTAGGGAATCCCCGACATTTGCTGGAGAAGAATAAAGGGTGGATACAACGGATAGATGAGATACCAAAGATGACGAAAATAGACATTGGCGACGGCCCGTTGTTCAGTGCTCATTCCCAGCTGCTTGCCAGAGGCATCAACCATGGGGGCAGAGAAGATGGAGGCTCCAGGTACACTTAGGAAACCCACCAAGCCCGGCAGCACAAAAATCGTCCCCTTGGGACTGCGAAAAAGCTTTTGCGTGCTGTCAGCCAAAGCAGTCATGGCCCCTGATACTTGCATTGTCTTGCCAAGGACTGTAATGAAGGCAATTGCAAGCAACAAAGTTCGGTTGTTCGGTGCAAGGAACGTCTCGGCCAGGGACATTCTCAGGACTTCCCATGCCTGGCCGCTAAACAGGCTGAGTACCACCGCGGCCAAGGCGGCCGTAAACCCGATGTGGACTTTGCGCTTCACCCCCGTCAGAATAATGGCGACCCCTGCGACTAGGCCTAATGCTGTTTCCATGGTATGCCTCCTTGAGTTAGACGACTACTACCCATATTTTTCAACGACAGGACAGTTTGCCTTCACGGCGGTGCAACAAATCAAGTAGCTGGGACTGTCTCCGCTTCGGCCCTTGCCAAAGCAGGTCTCTTTTCCAGGACGTTGACAAGGGCGTTGACCACCTGGGGACTGAACTGGGTGCCCCGGTTTTCCTTCATCACCCGGAGGGCTTGCTCAGGAGACATGGCCCTACGATAGGGACGGTCCGAGGTCATTGCATCCCAAGCATCGGCCACGGAGAGGATCTGGGTCAACAAAGGGATGTCCCGGAGGGTGAGGCCGCTGGGATAACCGCAGCCATCGGGCCGCTCATGGTGATGTCTGATGATGGGGATGATCGGCTGGAGTATGCTGATCCCCTTGATGATCTCCGTGCTTTTCAGGGGATGGAGCTTAACGATCTCATACTCCGTTTTGGTGAGGGGCCCGGGCTTATTTAAAATCGCCTCCGGAATGGCTATCTTGCCCACATCGTGGAGGACTGCTGCCAACCGCAGTTTATTCAGCTCCTCCTCGGAAAGATTCATCTCCTGACCAATGATTACTGCCAAGTTGCTCACCCGCAGGGAATGGCCCTGGGTATAACGGTCTTTTTGCTCGAGGGCGGTCACCAAAGCTTCAATGGTCTCCAGGTAGCTGTCCTGCAGCTGAAAGCTCATCCGTTCCAAGGACCCTTTCAGGGTTTGAAATTCGCTTAAGGGGGACTTGATCCTCATCCGGGTCGGGAACTCCCCACTAGCGATTCTGGTCGCATAAGTGGAAAGCTGCATGACCGATCGGGAAAAGGATCGGGCCACGAAAAGGGCCACTAGACAGGAGACCGCTATACTCAGGCCAGCGATCATCAAAGATCTATTCCGAAGCACATAAAGCAGTCGCAGGGAATCCACCTGGTATTGGGCTAGGCCAAACCACCAGGTTGTCCCGGGGATAGGGGTGAAAACCGTCTGCCGGGTTCTTCCCTGCCATTGGTATTGGACCCCCTGGGTCTTAAGATCGGCGATAATATCGCCGATGGACAGGGGCGTCTTGCTTGTTGCGCTCAGCATATCGATCCCGGTCAGGTTAACCCCGATATAACCGGGGTCCGGATGGGAAATGATGTTAGCCTTTCCATCTATCAGGAACACATCTGTATCCTCTATATTCATGGGCAAAGACAAGACGCTGCAGCAAATGTTGGGGGCAATGAGGGCGCCGATGCCCTGACCGTTTTTCATGATGGGCACAATCAGAGAGATGCTGGCGGCACCGTCTTTGAACACGACTTCCGTCGAATGGGATTGGCCGGTGAGGAGGACTTCCTCCAAGAGCCCCGTGGGCAAGCTGACAGCCGAGTGGGCGGGAATGGCGGCAAGGACGCTGAATTCAGCATCGAGGAGGATCAGTTCATCAAGGAGGGAGCTGTCGATGGTAGACTGGAGGATCTCCTGGACAATGGGAGAGGAGGGTTCAAGGTAGGCAAGAAGGGCGGCAGTTTGCTCCATGTGGTGGATGAGGTGCCGAATCCCTTGGGAAATACTGTCGGCGATGCTCACTGCTAGCTGCGTATTGCCCTGGGTCAAGTATTCGGAACTGGTCACCAGGCCATGGCGGAACATGAAGACCCAATTGAGGGCTACCCCCATAAGCACGACGATGATGATGCTAAGAAAAAGCTGATGAAACAACGAATGGCGTCGAAGAAAATCGAGCAAGGGGATCAGGCCTCCAACATATCCTACCTTTAGTAACAATTTTCTGTTCAACCTGGCGGAATCCTTCCATTTTTTCCCCTATAAAGCAGTGAAACCTTTCGCGATATGGATTTACCAGCAAGGATTTCACTCCGCAATGAAGAAATCACTACGGTAGCTGCTTTGGAAATAGTTGTCAGGGCATACTAATTCTGAAAGGAGGAGGGCTTAGGGCCTAATCTTGATGCAAAAGCCACGGAAATTAACCAGCTATTTTGCGAATATCTTCAATTTCATGGCCCAGGGACTCTTCGCGTCCCTAATCGTCGGCCTTATCCTTGAACAACTAGGTCGATTGACCAACCTGACTTTCCTGGCAAGTTTCGGCCAGATGGCCAAACTGTTAATGGGACCTGCCATCGGGGTGGCGGTAGCCTCAGGGATCAATTCCCCGCCCTTGGTGATTTTCGCCTCGGCCGTTACCGGAGCCATTGGCGCGGGTAGCATTTCCCTTGTTGAAGGGAGTCTTCGGATTGGGGAGCCGGTGGGGGCATTGGTCGCCGCCCTGGCCGGCGCTGAACTTGGCCGGCGGCTGGCGGGCAAGACAAGGGTCGACATTGTGGTCTTGCCAACCTCT
>JAAZLZ010000071.1 GCA_012799075.1 Bacillota bacterium | reverse complement strand
TGCGAATTAAGTTTCGGGGAAGCCGAGACCTCCGGGTGCTATACCTAAAGAACCATGCAGAACTGAGCGAATAGCATAAAACCGTTTATGCTTAAAACCGTTTATAATATTTTAATGTTGTGACAACCCCGGGCTTGCAAAGCAAGCATCATCTGGGCCAATTCCTGCGGCTCCGTTTCCGCTCCCCGATCTTTGTGGCTAATGTCCCAGTTCTGACAGAACACGCACCGCAAATTGCACCGGGTAAAGAAGATGGTCCCCGAGCCTCCCCGTCCCACCAGGGGAGGTTCTTCCCCGAAATGGGGACCGTAGCTGGAGACAAGGAGATGGGCATCACTGCGGCAGATCCCAACTTCCCCCGCCAGACGATCGACACCGCACCCTTGTCCACAAAGTCGGCAGTGTTCGAGATGCCTGAAGGCTTGCTCTCGACGCTTGGCAAGCTCCCCCCGCTCCCAAAGAAGACGATAGTTTCTTTCCATAATCCCTCCCCCTTTGCTAAGGATCAATGGCCCGCAGCTTGGCGATGGCCTGGTTGATCTCCCGGCGGAACCCCAAATCACCCCCCTTCCGGGCCTCCTCTAGGAGGGAAAGGGCCCGGGGATCCCCGTAGTTGACCAGAGAGCCAATGAGAAAGCTTTTTTCCTGCAATCGGTTAGCCCGGTTCCAGATGGTCGCTAGGGCTTGAAAGACCCGTTCGCAAGGACTGGCATGCTCCAATATGTCTGCCAGCGCCAGGTTAAGAAGAAACGAAGATCGCTCCATGGCCAGATCCACTAGACGCTCTTGCGCCGCATCCACCATCCGCTCCAAAGCAAAGATGGTCTGGACAAGATGAGCGCCGGGCATGGTGCACTCCTCCAGGATGGTTATCAAAGGGTCAACTGCAGCCCTGAGCCGGAGTCTCCCCGACAGGTTGATAGCGAGTAAAACGGGTCCTGCCGATTCATCCCGGATCTCCCGCCGCCGCAGACACTCATTCTCCAAGATGGCAAGGATCAAAGGAGTCAGTTGGCCCTTATGCTTGCGAATCCCTTTGACGGCCCCCCAGGGAAGACGGCATTTCTCCCCAAAGAAGTAATCGTCCATGATTCTATCCACTTCATCTTGGGGAACGAGGTTGTCTTCGCCGATGAACATGAAGCCTCCGGGACGGCGCAAATTTCGGAAGGCTTCCAGATCGATGACAATGGAGCTGCTATGTCCACGCTGGCGTTCCTTTTCAATAGCCTCAAAAGGAAAGGACAGCTGGGTTGTCGCCTTGAGGGCATTGACCATGTTATCCAGCCCCTTGAGCCAAATCAACAGCCTTGGATGGGCCATTTTGCACCAGCAGGGCCGAATCCGCTCCCCCCGCAAGACCGTGGCCCCGAGGCCGCCAAACAGGTCATGGGCCCTGTCATCCTTCCCTTGATTGAGAGCCAATTGGATTTGTCTCAGGGTGTGATCGGGGTTTTCCTCAAGATCGTAGTCGCCTCTTCCATAGTGGAAGAAGGTGCCGATGTAGACCGGCAGACGCTCGGTGAGCACCCAGCCATTGGTCGAAAGGAAGCTCTCCACCAAGTCCTGGACATCGATGGGACTATCCCGGCGGAGCATCCGCTGGGGCATATCCCGCAGCATCTGCTCGGTGCAGGAAGCCGTCTCTTCCAATGCCTGTAAAGAATCCAGGCAAGCCCAGTACAAAGCGGAAACAATCATGGTCTCCAGCCCACTGGCATAGGCGGCCAGGAGCAAATCCCGCTCGTAGAAGAGCATGCCCTCTTTCAACTCCAAACAGGTGCTGACAAACCCATTGTAGCCAACCAGGTGCCAAAGCTCTTGCAGGAGCTCTCTGTAGTCCACCTTCAAGGCCCATCCCCGCCATCCCTGTTGGAATTCCTTCCGTTGCTGATTTCGAGAATTCCTCCCCTATCCCCTCTAGAGTATTCCCCCACTTCCTTAAGGGTTCACCTCCGGCGGGGGTTAAGGGCGCGGCGGATTCCCTCTCCCAAAAGATTGAATCCCAAAACGGTGATGGCCAAGGCCAGACCGGGGAAGAGGGCCATCCAAGGAGACAGACCCATGTAATCCCTAGCTTCGCTTAACATCCGCCCCCAACTAGCCAAGGGCGGCTGGGTGCCCAAACCGAGGAAGCTAAGCCCAGCCTCAACGATGATGGCGGTGGCAAAGCTGAGGCTAGCCTGGGCCAGGAGGGAAGGGAGACCATTGGGCAGGATGTGCCGCCACCAGATGTGGATAGGGCCGGCCCCCAATACCCGGGCAGCCAAGACAAATTGCTCCTTTTCCACCATCAGGACGGCCGCCCTGGCCAGCCGGGCAAAAATCGGGATGTTGCCCACACCCAGGGCGATGATGACGGTAGACTGACTTGGGCCGAGGGCAGCCGCCAAGGCCATGGCGAGGAGGACCCCGGGAAAAGCCAGCAAGGCGTCCATGAGACGCATCAGCAATTCGGCGCCCCATCCTTTCCAAAGGCCGGCAATCGAACCAATGGCTAGACCGCCAACCAAGCCCAAGACCACGGCTCCTCCCCCCACGGACAGAGCTATCCGGCTGCCCTGCCAGATGCGGCTGAGAATGTCCCGCCCGAAATGATCGGTGCCCAAGGGATGATTGGGACTTGGCCCTTCCAGCCTTTCCGCAAGATCTCCCTGGGCAGGGTCATGGGAAAGCAAATACCCCCCAAGCAGGGCCCCAAGGGTAATCAGGACAACGATGGTCCCGCCAATTAGGAGGGGATGGTTGCGATCCCTCATCTTCTGCCAGCCTCCCTAGTTGTCGGTGACGGATATCCTCGGGTCCAAAAACCCGTAGACCAGGTCGGTAAAGAAATTGACCAACACTACTGCCGTTGCCATGAAGACCACACCACCCTGAAGCAGGGGCCAATCCCGGTTGTAGACGGCAAAAAGGACCAATCGGCCCAGTCCCGGCAAAGAAAAGACCTGCTCAATGATGATGCTTCCTCCAAGCAGCGTGCCCATATGGATCCCCAGGACGGTCATGGTGGGAATAAGGGCGTTTCGTAAAGCATGACGACAATAAATCAGATTCTCCGGCAGGCCTTTGGCCCGGGCGGTGCGGATGAAGTCTCGCTCGATTACTTCGAGGATGCTTTGCCGCAAGAGCCAAACCAGATGGGCCGCCAGGGGTAGACTTAGAGCCAAAGACGGCAAAATAAGGTATCCCAGTGCGGTGATGGCCCCATCGCCCGGCAAGATGTAGCCCCCGGGGGGAAGCCAGCCCAACTTGAGGGAGAATAAAATGATTAGGAGCAAGCCAATCCAAAAGGGGGGCAAGGCAAGCCCCAGCTGACTCGCTAATACAACCAGCAGGTCCAAGGGAGAACCCGCATGGCGGGCAGCGAGCAGGGCCATGGGCAAAGCTCCCGTCAATGCCAAGGTCACTGCTGCAAAAGACAGTATGAACGTTACAGGCAGCCGCTCCCATAGAAGCTCGGCCACGGGACGCTGATACCGAAGGGACTCGCCTAGGTTGCCCCGGAACAATCCCTTCAACCATGCCCAGTAGCGAACCCTTAAGGGGCGATCCAAGCCCAATTGCACTCTCAGGTCCTGGAGGGCCTCCGGAGAAGCCTCTGTACCCAGGATCACCTGGGCCGGGTCCCCGGGAATCACCTGGAGGACAAAAAAACTAATGGCGGAGACCAAAAGCACGGTCACCACCATGCCCACTGCCTTGCGGAGCAAATAGGCACGCATGTGCATGACCTTCCTTTTGGTCCCTATTCTTCCTTGTAAACCCGGCGCAAGTTCAGGATGTCAATGGGGTAGATTTGCCACCCCGAAACGTTAGCCTTCATCCCAACGGCCAGATTAGGCGACATCAAGTAAACGGCCACAGCATCCTCCGCGAGAATTTCCTGGAGACGGCGGTAGATCCTCAGACGCTCATCCATATCAAGGGTGGCGCCTCCCAGCTCCACCAATTCATCATAATCCGGGTTTTGATAATTCATGTAGTTCTCCCGGCTGTCGGATGCATAGCGATTCAAGAAGGGATCGGGATCCAGCCTACCCGTGTGGCCGATGGTGGCCGCCTGGTAGTCCTGGCCGAAATAGACCCGGTCCAACCAGTTCCCCCATTCCATCACTTCCAGGCGAACACGAATCCCCACCTTTTCCAGCTGTTGGGCAATGATCTCTCCGTTGCGGATGTGAAAATCATAAGGCTGGGGCAGCGTAATGGACAGCTCCAATCCCTGCTCATAGCCAGCCTCAGTCAACAACTGCCGTGCTTTCTCCGGATCGTAAGGATACATGGCCGTCAGATCCACATAAAAAGGACTAACGGGCGGCATGTGGCTTCCGATGACCCGGCCTTGACCCCAATGGACTCCATCAACGATGGCTTGTTTGTCGATGGCCAAGTTGATTGCCTGCCGCACCCTTCGATCGTTTAACGGCGGCCGGGCATTGTTCATGGCCAGCAAGTAAATCCCGTTCATGGGACTTTCTACTACTTTGGTCCGGGGGTCGGCTTTAACGCCGACCACATCCTGGGGCGCCAGCCAACTGAGGACGTCCACCGCACCGGTCTTGAGGTTGATGATGCCCACCGAGGGTTCGGGAATGACGCGAAAGACCACGTCCTCCAATAGGGGCTCCCTTGGCCGGAAATAGTCGGCAAAGCGCCGAAGGATGAGGTGACTGTCCGGCACCCAATCGGCAAACATGAAGGGACCGGTGCCGATGGGACGGAACTTGGCCTCCCCAACGGCCTCCGGGGGCACCACCGCCGCCCAGCCCATGGCCAAATTGGACAAAAACGCGGGGCTTTTTTCCTTCAAATGAAAGATGACCGTCTCAGCATCGGGAGTCTCGATGGAATCGATCACCCGATAGTCTGCGGCGCGGGGATGGTTTGTGTCCGGATCCAAGATCCGGCGGAAGCTTGCTGCCACATCAGCCCCTCGAAGCTCCCGACCGGTGTGCACTTTGATTCCCCGGTGCAAGGTAAAGGTATACTGGAGCCCATCAGGGCTGATCTCCCAACTGGCCGCTAGTCCCGGGACCAGTCGACCGTCGGGGGTAACCTCCACCAGGGTGTCGTAGATGTTGCACACCACTTGAAAGGTGGCTGCCGCCACCGTTCGATGGGGGTCGAGTCCATCCACATCGGCCGGCACCCCCACCACCAATCTCCCCTTCGCACAACCAACTCCGGATAGGAGCAGAGCTACGGCCAATGACACGATCACAACTCGTACCAGCCTGCCCATTTGTCTCCCTCCTCATAATCGCGGAAAACGGCGTGGGGGCCCTTAGATTAGGACCTCACGCTCCATTTCCACCAAACTCGGGTTAATTATACCACTCCCCCGGGCAAAGATCTACAGCAGGAGCCCGGTCCATCCATACCGAAGAAACGGGGAGAATCTACCAGGAGGCATGGAAAGTGGAGGTCCACCTCATCGTCAACCCCACCGCGGGCCGGGGCGGCGCAGGGAGAAGACTGGCCCAGCTGGGGCAGCTCCTGAAGCAGATGGATGTCCCCTATTCCCTCGAGTGCACCAGATACCCTGGTGAAGCGACGGTCCTTGCCCGCCGGGCGGCCAGGGAGGGAAAACCCATCATTGCCGCCGCAGGTGGAGATGGCACCGTGGCCGAAGTGGTCAACGGACTGGCGGGCGGCGACGGGACATTGGCGATCATCCCCATGGGAACGGGAAATGACCTGGCTAGGGGGCTTGGCATCCCATTGGAGCTTCCCCAAGCCGTCGCCCTGCTCAAAGAAGGTCATCGAGCCCGAATGGACTTGCTCCAGGAGGAAAGCCGCTTCCTGGGAGGAGCAGGGGCCGTTGGCATCGCCTGCCAAGTCATCGAGAACTTTCATCGGAGCAAGGCCAGGTTCATCAAGGGCCCGCCCGCATTCCTCATCGCCGCATTGAAAACCGTCCTGGGACATCAACCGTACTCTGTCACCATTGAAATGGAAGGACTCACTTTGAACAAGGAAGTGGTGGGGGTATTCGTCATGAACTCCCCCTACATCGCCGGCGGCATGCATCTAGCCCCTACGGCCCACCTGGCCGACGGCCGCTTTGAGGTGGTCCTGATCGAGCACATGGACAAGCCCCAGATGCTTCTTAACCTGCCCAAAGTCTACTGGGGGGGCCACCTTCACCATCCCGCGGTTCATGTCTATCAAACCCACTGGGTGAGGATCACCCTGCCAACGCCAGCCTTCAAGCTCCTCGATGGGGAGCTGATTGAATCCACGCCTTTCGAGGCCAAACTCCTCCCTCGGGCCCTTTCCGTCCTGGTCACGGAAAGAGGGGCCGCTGATCTTGCCAGGGGCCAGTCCAGCATGGCGCCCAGGAGGCAGCTCATACCGGGAACCTGATTGACAATTAGTGGCACCCCCCGGGTTGTATCAATGGGTGTCCCTTTGGTAGAATGGTAACACCAGCATCGAGGAGGAAGCCTCATGACAGACTCTCTTACTAACGACTACTTGTTGCGCATAATGGCTGGGGAGGACGAGATCCGGGGCTTTGCCGTCCTGGCAACGGAGACCGTCGGCGAGGCTCAACGACGGCACGGGACCCTGCCCGCGGCCACCGCCGCCTTGGGTCGAACCATGGCCGCAGCGGTGATGATGGGCGCCATGCTCAAAGGAAGGGAAAAAGTCTTCGTCCAGGTCCTAGGGGATGGACCTGTGGGCCGCATCATGGCCGATGCAGATTCCCAAGGCGGTGTGCGGGGCTACATTGAAAACCCTCTGGTCCACTTCCCCCCGAATGCCCAAGGGAAAATAGATGTGGCCCGGGCCGTTGGCAAGGGCCAATTGATGGTCATCAAGGACCTGGGGCTGAGGGAGCCCTACAGGGGCACCGTTCCCCTGGTTTCTGGGGAGCTGGGCGAGGATTTCGCCTATTACTTCCTTGCATCGGAGCAGGTTCCCTCCGCGGTGGCCCTGGGGGTTCTGGTAGAAAGGGACGGTTCCGTCAGAACAGCCGGGGGACTGATCGTTCAACTTCTGCCGGGGGCAAGGGAAGAACTGGCCGATCTCTTGACGGAGCGATTCCAGAACATGCCGCCCTTCACCCGCATGATCGACAGCGGCATGAAGCCCGAAGAGATCCTGCATATGTCCCTGGGAGATCTAAACCTTAGGATCCTGGAGCGGATGCCCGTCCGTTTCCATTGCACCTGTTCCCGCGAGCGGCTCGAGCAAGTCTTGATAGCCATGGGCCGAGGTGAACTAGAGGACATGCTCGCTGCCCAGGAAGATGCGGAGGTCACATGCCGGTTTTGCGGCAATGTCTACCGATTCACCCCGTGGGAGCTGCAAAAGCTTATTCTACAGACCTGAGCTCGCCCGAGGGCACTGGGAACAGATGATGTAATCATCGTAGGAGGGGCTGACAACCTCCCCGGGCTCCGTCCTAAGGAAATCTTCCTCATCCCAGTTGCCGTTCAACAGATCCCGGATCAATCTAGGATCCCCCTGGATTTCATCGTAGTTCCAGCCTAAGAACGCGGCTGCCTCCTGGGTGAACCGCCGGTATTGGTCGCTTTTAGGCAGCCCCCAATCGATGTAGGTAGCCCAGGAGTATTCCTTAAACCACTTTTGCTCCATGTCCATCAAATAATCGGCGTTTTCCTGGCCGTATCTTTCCACATAACTTTGATAGACTTGTTCATAACGCTCCCTGCCAGGGGCCATCGTCCTTTCGATCCAGCCGGCGCTGTACCAATAGACCCCCCGGTGGGTGTTGAAATACTCCTGGTAGTGTTCCCGGGAGCCAAGGAGCAGGGTGATGCAATCGTGCCCCCGGGGAGTAATGAGGGGCACCTTGCGGCTGGAAAGCCCGACAATGCCGTTGCTGCACAGGCAGTACCCCAAGAGGATGGCGTCATACTCGATCTTTCGTAGAACCTGGTTGCTCTCCTCGATCTGCCCATGGCGGGCTTCCGTCTTGTCGATCTCCTCTTGGACCGTTTTGCGAAGCAAGTCCGGCTCGCGATGGAGTCCCTGGGGGAGCAAGGTCAGCTCGATGACATGATCGCTCAAGGCTGCATAATGGCAAACCTCCCGCATGAGGACATCACAAACAATGGCTTTTAAATACATGGACCCCACCCCAATTCCTTGTAATCTGCTACTGTAGCTACTTCCGCATGTTGCCCCAAGCTCCTCCCTGAGATCGGAGGGAAGGAGAGGTTTCCCTGATTTACCCCAGGGAACAGCAAGATATTACCTTGTTCTCCCGGTGGTTTTCTTCTATAATTCAAGTAACGGCAGAGTAGGTGTCACGCGTTAAGTGTTAGGGGATGGGAAGTCGCCCCTAAACGAAAGGCCCTCGGGCCTGCGGCTTGGCATCGCGTCCACTGCCACATCTTGAAAATAGGGGTTAGGCTGCACCTCACTTTCGAAATGTGGAGCATCTGCCATAAAAAGTGGGGTGATTTATTTGTCGCAAGCAAAAAAGATGGTTTATGGTTCTTTCCTCGTTGCTCTGAACATCCTCGCAACCCGTCTGTTTAGTTTCATGATTCCTTTGGGAGGAATAGGCGCCCTGCGCTTAGGTTTCGGCCCCGTGCCCGTCATTTTGGCCGGCATCTTGCTGGGTCCCCTTTGGGGTGGAATGGTGGGATTGGCATCGGACTTGCTGGGGTTTGCGATTAATCCCATGGGGAGCGCCTTCGTTCCTCAAATTACCGTAGTAGCCACTCTAACAGGGGTCATTCCGGGACTAATCCTGCGCAATAGCACCCGACCGGGCTTTTACGAAATCTTCACCGCCATCGCGGTTACCCAGGTAGTCCTCAGCGTCGTCGTAATGCCCTGGGTTCTCTACCGGGCCTTTGGGATTCCCATTTTGGTCAATCTGCCCTTGCGCATCCTTACCCAGGCTATTCTCATTCCCAGCTACACCGCCATCGTCAATGCACTCTACAGGCCCTTGGCTGTTCACTTGAGGCTTGCCCATCGACATGACGGCTAAGGGGAGTGGCGCTGGATAGCCTCCCGGGCCAACTGGTCACAGCGATTGTTCCATTCATTATCGCTGTGACCTTTCACTTTCACCCACTTGATGCGATGCATCTTGGCTAGAGCAAGGAGCTGCTCCCAAAGGTCCCTGTTTTCCACGGGCTGGTTTCCCCTGGCGGTGCGCCAATCATTGGCCAGCCATTTGCGAAACCAGTTTTGCTGGAAGGCGTTGATCAAGTACGCACTATCGGAGTACAAGGTCACCTGGCACCGCTGGTTGAGGGCCTTGAGGGCGCCGATCGCGGCTGTAAGCTCCATGCGTTGATTAGTAGTCCACTCCTCAAAGCCGGACAGTTCTTTCATATGGTCTTGATAGAAAAGGACGGCGCCCCAGCCGCCAGGTCCCGGATTGCCCGAGCAGGCGCCATCGGTGTAGATTGTGACTTCCTTCAATGGGCTGCTCTCCCTTCCGCTTCCTGACCCATTTCCCAATGGATAAGAAGGCTCATTAGCGCCCGGAGAAGGAATACTCCTCCGATCATGGCCACATCCTTCATGTTCCTGGCGGTGGCTGTCAGCAGAATCTCGCTGCCAAGCAAGAATGCCAGACCCAGGGCTAGTCCATGGGCTAGGGGCAAACCGATGCTATCGCCGGAGAAGCGCAAAAACCGGCCGAAGGCAACGAGTGCCGATCGGAGAATGACAAAGGCTCCCATCAGCTCCAATAGGACCGCCAACAAGCTAAGACCATCCACAAGGACCCCATCCAGCATGGACATAAATCCACTCATTAAGACAGACCTCCATTGCTAATCATCTGGCAGTAGGTGCTTGAACCTGGTGCGAAGGAGCCGGATTAGGGGGATCCCCAAGGCCAGGACCACCACTGCCTCGCCAAAACCAACGGATAGGACGGTTAACCAATAGGGCACACCCAAAATCCGGTGAAGATACCCGCTGACCAAGAAGGCATTGCAAAGGATGGGCCATGCATAGGCCGGCCAGGAATGACGGAAGCGGCGGGTGAGGTAGGCGGCCAGAAGGGTCACCCCGCTCCCGCCAAAGATGTCCCAGGGACCAAGCCCCCCCAGGATGTTGCTCAGCATTGCCCCGACAAACAGGCCCAAAACCGCCTCGGGCATCAAAATAGGCAGTACCGTAAGGGCTTCAGCAATTCGAAATTGAACCAGACCGAAGCTGATGGGAGCGAATATCCAAACTAGAATGACGTATACTGCCGCGATAAGGGCGCTCCAAGCCAGCTTCAAGTCTGATCCCCACTCCGACGGGACAGTCCATGGAGCCCTAGAAGCCCCCCCATCCCCCAGTATTCGGGGATGTTGTAGGCGATGGGCCTGGCTTTACTGTAGTCTATCCTACCTCGCGGAGTCAATATTTCTTCGTCCACCTGGACCAAAACCACCTCACCCAGAAAAAGATCGTGACTGCCCAAAGACAGTATGTCTTTGACCTTGCATTCAATATTCACAGGGCATTCGCTGATTCCGGGAGGGGTCACCATTTGGGACCGCTGGGGAGTCAGTCCCGCAGCTTTGAACTTGTCTACATCTTGACCGGAGTAGATCCCGCAATAGTCCAGTTCTTTGACTTGATCCGCTGAGGGAATGTTCACAACGAATTCCCTCGACTTCTCAATCAAACCATGGGAATAGCGGTGGGGCCTGATGCCAATCCCCACGATTGGTGGTTCGGAACAAAGGGTCCCCACCCAAGCCAACGTAATGATGTTTGGTCTACCTCCCGCTCCATCACAACAGCTGACCATCACCGCGGGAACGGGATACAGAGCAGTAAACGGTTGTTTCTTTACTTTCGCCAATCAAAGCCCTCCTTGTTTAAATCCCCAAGTTTGGAATTCTGCTCCTCGAGGGGCAATCCTTCTTCTCTCAGAAAGTCTCAGAAAAGTCCTTGATCTAATCAGCACGATGTGGTATGCTGTGATTGCAGGAACGTGTGAATGTGACCACAAGTCTACTGCAATTATCCCCCCCACTCAGGCGAACAAACAATTGTTTGTTCGCCTTTATCCTTGCATCCCCCTCCCTTTCAGTGTATTATTTTTCGTAGGGCCTAACCATCCAAATATCTGTTCGAGAGGTGTGTCTCCATGCCGACCTATGAGTACAAATGTGCAAAATGCGGCCGCTTTGAATTTGTCCAGAAGATAACCGCGGCCCCCTTGAGCAATTGTCCCACTTGTGGTGGAAAAGTACGCAGGTTGATCAGCAGCAACGTCAACATTATATTCAAAGGCCCGGGATTCTACTGCACCGATAATCGAAAACCGGAACCAAAGGCAGCGGAATCCTCTTCTGATAAAGCTTCTTAGTTCAAAAGCCCCGGACTCTGGCGGGGCTTTTGACGCGGGAGGAAAGTCATGGGCACAAAATACATCATCAGCGCCTGTTTAGCCGGAGTCGGATGCCGTTATGACGGGGGTGCAAGGAGCAATGCCCGCGTCGAAGAGCTTGTTCGCTCCGGTCTCGCTTTGCCGATTTGTCCGGAGCAGTTGGGGGGACTGCCCACTCCCCGCCCCCCAGCGGAAATCCACGGGGGCGACGGCTATGATGTCTTGGAGGGCAAGGCCAGGGTGATCAATCACCGGGGTGAGGATGTGACTTTGGCCTACATCCGGGGAGCCAGGGAAGCTTTGCACCTGGCCCGTCTAGTTGGGGCAACGGAAGCTATTCTAAAAGGGCGCAGCCCTTCTTGCGGCCGGGATTTGATTTATGACGGAACCTTCCAAAGAAGGCTAAGGTGCGGATGGGGCGTGACTGCGGCCTGCTTGGAGAACGCGGGCATCCGTGTCCTCAATGAAGATTGACCCTGGAATTAGCAGCATGATACACTGTCATTAGCTAGCACCTCTAAGGACGGAGGTCTTCGAAGAATTGGCCGTTAATTATCGACGATTGCTCCTGATCATACCGTTAGCCATCGCCCTGTACTACAGTCAACCCTTGATTACCAGCATCTTGCCTTTTTTTGTCGCCTTCATTCTGGCAGGCTCCATCGAACCTGTAGTCACTTTTCTCCAAGACAAGCTGAAGATGCCCCGGGGCATGGCTGTTTTCGTCGTCTTGGTAATACTAGCCCTCCTCACCACCTATTTCCTGGTCACCATTGTCGCCCGGATGGTGGCTGAGCTGGTGGAGCTTGGGCGACACCTCCCCGCGTATCGCTTGACTCTAATCGAGATTAGTCAGCAGTTCTTGGCGAAATTGCAGGAGTTTCACCGGTCTTTGCCGGGGCCGATCAGCGAGAATATCCAGCAGGGGCTCCACAACTTCCTCAAGACCTCCGAGGAATTCGCCCGGAACATCATCAACCGCTTCTTAAGCGCCATTACCTTTTCCGCAAATATCGTCTTCATG
>JAAZLZ010000070.1 GCA_012799075.1 Bacillota bacterium | reverse complement strand
GCTTTGGGTGATCTCCCATAGGGTTTCGGCAGAGAGGCGTACCCTTTGGGAGCTTAAATTAATGTTGGTCGTATGCTCCTCTAGGACCTGGCTGTAGTCCGTCACGGCCTGGGGGGTGGGAAAGTAGCTGACAAGATGACAGCGGCCCCGTCCTAAGGACACCTCGACTTCACAAGCCGGAATGACCAGCCCCCGGGAATCCCAAAGAAAGCCTCCCCCAGGGGCTTGCTTCAGTTCCTTTGCTTGGAGCATGGCTCTTAGCTCCGCCAGCACCCCAGGGGCGGCGCAGTCAACGGGCGCAATAATGTGGAGGCCCTTGGGTCCAAAGGACTCCCGTAAGATGGCCGGCAAAGTCAACTTGTTTGAGGCGGTGATTTTGACGGGGTCATTGGAACGTGTTCGGCCGATATGGATATGTAGGTCGGCGTAATGCAAACAATCACTCCTTAAAGTCCAGACAATGGGCCGCGTAGGATCCTGCGGCACAGGCCGATAGGAAAAACTCCCTATCTTCGTTGATGCTTCGTCCCATCGTAGTGGGATGCAAGTCACAGGCCAGCAGGGTTTCCAGGCCTGGCTTCCCGTCCCATTCAACCACCTGATGTTTCGCAGTGATTTTGCTAGTTTGCAGTTGACTGGCAACAAAAGCTCCCATGGCCGTCGGCAGCCTTGGCACCACAACCGTTGCCGGCAGCTGGGTCAGGATGCCTAGGGCAGTCAGACAGTGATGACTGATCCCTCGGTGACGAAGTCGCTCGTCGGCGAAACTGATTCTAAGGAGAGCAATTGCCCTTCCCCCCAACGCGCTTACCCCATCTAGGATCGCGCCTTGCTCCAAGGAGGTGCTTCCCAGGGGAGTGGAAGTACCTACCGTTCCCGGCCCCATGGCTACTACCGCCAAGTCAGCCTTCAGGACCCAGCGGGCGGCAATTAGGCCGCTGTAAATGTTGACTGCTTCCAAATCCCCCCCAAAGGCATGGCCGACGGTGATTGAACCGCAAAGCAGGCGCCGCTCTTTGAGATAGTTGATGGTGTTGCTAAAGGGAGCGGGCAGACAAGCGCCGTCGGTCATCACATAAGCAATCCGGGTCTTAGGCTTTATCCCGAGGGCAGCCACCACCGCGGGCGCGAGTTGACTGTGGAGGGTCCCCACCACCACGGGCAATCCATCCAAATCTTGGTGCTGGGTCATGATGCCATGGTAGGGGCTTGCCGGTTCTTCTACGCTTGGCACCTTGATCTGCAAAGGGGTGTAGCGCAGCTTCATGATATGGCCTGGGGCCTTGGGATCTAGTTCATGGCCCTCCCCTACCTGGATGACAAAGTGCCAGCCCCCGGAGCCTAGCTTTAAATGGACGGCGGTGGTGTTTAGGGTTACCCGATCACCGACCTTAACAGGTCCACTGAGCCAATCGTAGTTGATGGCCTTGGCTTGTTGGCTGTCTACTTCTACTTTAAGGAAGCTGATCCCTGGCCGTTCGCCTAGGATCGCCAACACGAGTCCCCGCCTCACCTGGATCAATGGACTTTCCCCCTTCCCCACATTATCTTCCGCACGGAAGGGCGAAGTTATTTGACGAATTGCCTGCCCATCTTTAGGGCTTGGACGTTAAGGGGGATAAGTCCATGGTGCCGATGGGGCAAGACGGCTTCCAAAGCATCGATTATCCTGGGCAAAGATACGATCCCAGTGGCCTGCAAGAACGCCCCTAGCATGACCATGTTGGCGACCTTGGGGCTGCCCACCTTTGCGGCCACATCATTGGCGGGCACCTGGATGACCCGATCTTGACCGTCGGGCTTGACTACCAAGGAGGAATTGATGATTAGCAGTCCACCCCGCCTAAGGAGAGGCCCGAACTTGTCTAACGAGGGCTGATTCATGATGATAGCCTCAGTCGGTTCGCTGACTACCGGTGAGCCGATCTGGCTGTTGGCGATGACTACGGAGCAATTCGCGGTCCCTCCCCGCATTTCCGGTCCGTAAGAGGGAAACCAAGAGACTTCCTTGTCTTCCAGCATGGCCCCATGGGCCAAAATCTGACCCATTAGTAGGATCCCCTGGCCCCCAAAGCCGGCAATGATGATTTCATGGGTCATGGGGGTCGGGCCTCCCCTCTTGGGATTTGAATTCACCCAGGGGATAGTACTCCACCATCGTGGTGGCGATCCAGTCCAGGGCCGCGGAGGGGTCCATCGACCAGTTGACCGGGCATGAGGAAAGCACCTCCACCAGGGAGAACCCAAGTCCCGCAAGCTGGGTGAGGAAAGCCTTGCGGATGGATCGCGCTGCCTGGCGGACATGGGCCGGGTCATGGACGGAAACCCGGGCTAGGTAGGCGCTGCCTGGCAAGGTGGCCAGCAATTCGCAGACTCGAATAGGGTAGCCCATCTCCTTCGCTGTCCTGCCTTGGGGAGAGGTGCTAGTCACCTGTCCAATGAGGGTGGTGGGAGCCATTTGACCCCCCGTCATGCCATAAATGGCATTGTTTACGAAGATAATGGTGATGTTCTCTCCTCGGGCCGCAGCGTGGATCGCTTCGGCGATGCCGATGGAGGCCAAGTCTCCATCTCCTTGATACGTAAAGACCACCCGATTGGGGAGCACCCGCTTGATGCCCGTTGCTACTGCCGGAGCCCGGCCGTGGGCAGCCTGCTGCATGTCACAGTTGAAATAATTATAGGCAAAGACGGAGCAGCCTACCGAAGCAACGCCAATGGTTTGCTCGCGGATGCCAAGGTTTGAGATGGCTTCAGCAACCAAACGGTGGATGATCCCATGGGTGCAGCCTGGACAATAATGAAATTCATGATCCGTTAAGGCCTCAGGACGAGAGAAAACCGCTTTCATGCCGATGTCCCCCCTTGAAGGGAAACGGCCATTTGGCGAATGACCCCTAG
>JAAZLZ010000069.1 GCA_012799075.1 Bacillota bacterium | reverse complement strand
GCCTATCCTTGTTCAAGGCTGCGAGGCCCTTACTTTACCATCGCTTCCCAGGCCTTCGCTAGGACCTTCCAAATCCTGATGACAAACTGGGACTACGTGGAAGGCGCCATCGGCATCCCTTTGCCCTTGATGGCCGATACCTGGTGGCTTATGCAGTTTAAAGACAAAATACCCTACCACATCATCATCTTCAGCTTGCTGGGGGTTGCTATCCTTGTCTGCTACTACATCGAAAACTCCCGGACGGGGTATTACTTCCGGGCCATTCGGGATAGTGAGGAAGTGGCCAGTTCCTTAGGGATCAACACCGTCCGCCAGCGCATCATCGCGGCCATGCTAAGCGCGTTCTTCACCGCGGTCGGAGGCACTTTCTATGCCCAGTACGTCCTTTACATCGACCCGGAAAGCGTTACCCAGCACGCTCTCAGCATTGAAATCGTCATGGTGGCCGCGGTTGGCGGAGCAGGCACCATTTGGGGACCGGTCTTGGGAGCTGCCATCCTGATGCCCATTTCCCAGTACGCGCGGGCCCTTTTGGGCGGCGCCGGTCGGGGCATCGACCTGATCCTCTACGGTGTCATCATCATGGTCATCGCCCTTGTCCGGCCTACGGGCATCCTGGGCTTCTTCCAGCGCAAGCCGGCGATTGAAGGGGAAGGAGGAGACGACATTGGCACAACCATTGCTGCAGGTACAGGGTCTGACGATGAGGTTCGGGGGTCTGCTGGCCAATCATGATGTGACCTTTGATATCTATCCTGGGGAAATCGTCGGGCTCATCGGTCCCAACGGAGCGGGCAAGACAACCCTTTTCAACTGTATCAGCGGCTTTCTCCAACCCACCGAAGGCTCTGTTGTGTTCAAGGGAGAGAACATCGCTGGGTTAAAGCCCCATCAGATATGCCACCGGGGATTGGTTCGGACCTTCCAGATCACCCAGCCCCTGCGGGATATGACGGTGCTGGAGAATGTGATGGTCGGGGCCTTCGCCCGTCATCCCCAGACAGGTCAGGCCCGGAAAAAGGCAATGGAGATCCTGGAGGTTACGGGCCTATGGCCAAAGCGCGACCGGATGGGCAGCGAGCTGACCATTCCCGACCGGAAGCGGTTGGAGATCGCCCGGGCCTTAGGCGCCGAACCAGACCTTTTGATACTGGATGAGGCCATGGCCGGCCTTACCCCGACGGAGGTCCAACAGGCCACTGACCTGGTCCGCAACATTCAAGCCCAAGGCACCACCTTATTCATCATCGAACACGTCATGGAGGCCATCATGCCCATTGCCGACCGGATCGTGGTGCTGGACGCAGGGCGTTTAATCGCTGAAGGGCCGCCCTCGGAGATCGTTCGCAACGAGAGGGTCATTCAGGCCTATTTAGGGGAGGGGCGTCATGCTAAGCGTAAAGAACATTCAAGTTAGTTACGATGGCGTACCCGCTGTCCACGATGCCAGCTTCCGGGTGGAGGAGAAGGAAATCGTCTCCATCGTAGGCTCCAACGGTGCCGGCAAGACGACCATTATGCGGACCATCGCGGGAATCCTGAAAGTGGACCACGGGGAAATCAGTTTCCTTGGGGACCGGATCGATCAGCTGCCTTCTTACGAACGGGTAGCCCGAGGGCTTTCCCTCATTCCCGAG
>JAAZLZ010000068.1 GCA_012799075.1 Bacillota bacterium | reverse complement strand
CCGATTCTACCGTTGCGCTGCAGATACTCTAGAGTATCTACCATGAAGTAAGTACTCATCCGGGAAGACATAGCCTTCACCGCTTCGATGATTTCATCTTGTGGGGCTCCCCTTTCCGCAAGCTTTGCGGCATACAGGACCAACAGGCCAACCCCAATGGAAGCTTGTCGGGAATCAACTACCTTGACGAGCCCTTCTGGAATCATCGACGCGGCGATGTTCGCGGATTGCTGGGTACCTGACAGGGCACCGGACAAATGAATGGAGACGATTTTGCTTCCATCGGCGGTCAGCTCTTGGTACACCTTCGCGAATTCTTGCGGGTTCGGTTGGGTTGTACTCGCCGTCTCCTTGCAAGTCACGAGTTTCTCATAAAGCTCGGTACTCGATATCTCCTGGCCATCCAGATAACTCTCCTGGCCGAAATTGACCCGGAGGGGAACCACGGCAATACTGTGCTTATCAGCCAATTCCCGGGGCAAATCTGCCCCAGTATCCGTTACTATCTTTACTTGCGCCATAGTGGGGCCGTCCCGGGAGGACGGCTAAGCACCTCCTTGAAAGGGGTCCTATTCTATGGACATGATGTAGTAGTAAAGCGGCTGCCCTCCATAATATAGTTCCACTTCGCAGTCGGGAAAACGATCCCTAACCGTCTTCAGAAAGGCTTGAGCCTGCTCCTCCTCGATATCCTGACCGTAGTAAATCGTAAGGACATCACCTTCTTCAGGCCCGATGGTGCTCAACAGCTCCAGGCCGACTTCTGTCAAAGAAGGACCGGCGGCACAAATGTCACCGTCGGCAAGACCGATGAAATCACCGGCCTCGATGGATAAATCCCCGATTTGGGATGACCTGACTGCGTATGTGAGTTCGGCCGTATGGATTGCTTCGGCGGCAGCCTTCATCGCTTCATGGTTAGCCGACGCCCCATTTTGGGGATCGTACGCGAGCATGGCACCCAGTCCCTGGGGTATGCTGCGGGTTGGAATCACCTCAACCCCCTTGGCCGTCACTTCCTTCACCTGGCGGGCACTGAAGATCACGTTGCCGTTGTTCGGCAGGATCAAGACTGTCTCCGCCGGCACATTATCTACCGCCCGCACCAGATCTTCGGTGCTGGGATTCATGGTCTGACCGCCTTCAATGACCAAATCGACGCCCAGGCTGGTGAAAATGTCGACGAGGCCGTCACCGGACACTACTGCTACTACCCCAAGGGGTTTGACCGGCTTTTGGGCTGCTTGGCGATTCTGCTCTTCCATGTTGTTGATCTGGACTTTTGTCAGAGCACCTCGCTTGAGGCACTCTTCCAGAACCAGCCCCGGGTTGTTGCTGTGGATGTGGACCTTGACTGTTGAATCATCCCCTACCACCAGCAGAGAATCCCCATACTCCATGAGACTCGCCTTTATCTCTTCAGTGCTTAGATCTTCACCGATCACCAAAAACTCCGTGCAGTAGCGAAATTCGATGGTTCCGCGGACGATGCCCTGGATGGCAGCTGGTGCGGTTCCGTTGCGGTCCTCCTGCAGTAGTTCTTCTGGAGAGACCTCATCTAGTTTCTGCCAGTTGGTCAAAGCCTCCACTGCACCCCTGGCGGCAACAACCAGCCCCGCCCCTCCTGCATCCACAACTCCCGCTTCCCGCAAAGCAGGCAGCATATTGGTTGTCTGTTGTAGAATGTCTTCTGCATAAGCCAAAACAGAACAAGAAAAACCGATCACATCTTCATTGAAGGCATCTTGACGGGCCATCTTGGCCGTCTCCCTGGCTACCGTGAGCATGGTGCCTTCGACCGGTCGTAAAACCGCCTTGTAGGCCGTTTTCGCGGCCTCCTCCAAGGCAAGGGCCAAATCCCGCGGAGTGGCTGTTTCCAAACCAGCCAAAGCCCGGGCAAAGCCCCTAAACAGCTGTGACAAGATAACCCCTGAGTTGCCCCTGGCTCCCATGAGCGAACCACGAGCTGCGGCTTCTACCTTGGCCCCCAGGGACGTGGCATCGGTCTTCACAGTTTCCTCCGCCGCCGCCAGCAGCGTCATGTACAAGTTTGTACCTGTGTCACCATCTGGCACTGGAAAGACATTCAGGGCGTCAACAGCCTTTTTCTCCGAGTTCAACATCTTAGCCGCGTGCACAATCAGTTTTTCGAAATCGTTGCCGCTGATCTTTTCCAGCTTCAAGAACGGTACCTCGCTTCCGCCGCCTAGTGACCTTTAGCCGGGGCTTTAATATCGGACACACGTACCCCCTGGACATTTATATGCACTCGATCCACCTCTAGACCAAGGAGGTGCTCAACAGAGTACTTAACTTTGCCCATGACGTTATCAGCCACTGTAGCGATTCTGGTGCCGTACTCCACAACGATGTGGAGCCCTATGACCAATTTTCCGTTTTCCAGCTTCACATCGACTCCACGGCTGAAATTCTCTTTATTAAGTAGTTCAGCCAGACCTTCCTGCATGCTGCGGGGCGCCATCCCCACCAGGCCATAGCACTCTGTCGCCGCGATGCCTGCAATGGTGGCGATGACTTCCTCCGTAAAGTTAACGGTCCCGAGCTGGGTTTCAAAACCCTTCACCATGTTGTGTCCATCCTCCCGTATTAGCTTGTGATTTCCCGGTCATCATGGACGTTCCTGCCTAACTGACACCTCTCCCTAAGGCATTCAGCTCCTTTAGGAGAACGGTCAGATCGATTCCGTGCATTCGGGCACCGCTCTCAATGGTTTCATGAATGGCTCCCATACATCCTGCACAATCCATTCCATGGCGCGCAAACACTTCCTTGCTCTCCGGGTACGCCTGGAGGGCTTCCAGAATGGATGTTTTCCGGGTAATGATCACAGGATCACGCCGAGGCGCCCACGCGGCGTTAACACCTTCCGATGGTAGAGCAAGGTCGAGTTATAGCGCCATTCATCCCTTTGCTCTCTAGGATCCTGCCCGTAAAACTGTCTGTTTCTGGCTCCTTACCCATTCTTGACTATATTGTAGTCGTTACGCCCCCAAAAGTAAACCCCTGGCCTTCCTTGTCAAGGTACCCCCCCTGTGGTACAATTAACGCGATTTTCTTGCACGGCGATGAGGAGGTGTGATTAGCTTGGCCAGAAAATGCACGGTATGTGGAAAGGGAACTCAGATGGGAAACATCATCAGCCACTCCAACATTAAAACAAGGCGCCGGTGGAAGTCTAATTTACAGCGCATCCGCATTCTAGACAAAGGGGTTCCCCGAAGGGCCTACGTGTGCACCAAGTGCATAAAGTCAGGCAAGGTGGACAGAGCCATCTAGGTTCCCCCAGGACTTCGCCCAAAGGACGGAGTCCTTTCTTTATGCTTTCCGTCGTGAATGCAGGATCAGCAAGATGGCAATCCCGCAGATGATAGCCTCGGGTACGAGATAGGAGAGGTTGTATACCAACGAATAGCTCCAGACATGCCAACCCTCCCAGGCATAAGCCGCAAAAAAGATGGCACCCGAGCAAGTATGAATGGCCAAGCGTCCCAATGTGCCCAGGGCTACCCCCAAAGCAGGACGGGAGGGCACAAGCCCTGCCAGTCCAACTAAAGTATATGCGATAGGATAGTCTAAGATGAACTGGGCCGGGTGGGCAATGTAAGGATCGGTGACCAGCTGGACAAAACCATAGACGGCCCCACCAACCATGCCTACCGGGGCCCCCCGCCTGAAGCTCAAGTATAAAATCGGCAGCATCTCCAAGGAAACAGATCCTCCTTGGGGCATGCGAAAAATCCTGATCAGGCCCAAGACCGCAGCTAAAGCTGCAGACATGGCGATTTCAACTATTACGGTCGTTCTTTCACTTCTCAACGTCAATACCCCTCCATTTCCACGGCCGGGGTGATCAAGAAAAGTGCGGCCAGGGCCACACTCTTCCACCTATACCGCTTTCCTGGCCGGCATTACCCGGCAAGTGATAAGGGTCGGGAAGGTATTCCCTTCTCAGCGGATTGCTCCCCCAGCGGGTCCTTTACTTATTCGACAGGAATGCTGCTGCTCCTTCTTTCCTCTGCTTTGGGGGACTTCCAAAAGAGGGCAAGATGAACAAAGACCCCCTTGTCAGGGGAATTCAGCGGCAGCTCCAACTGGAGGCGATAGTCCCAGGGGCCGCCGGGTGACAAATAGATGCCGGGCTTTAACGAAAGACTGCTTCCTGAAGTCCATTGCAGTTCACCCGAAAAAGCCGCTAGACGATTGACCGCGAAGTCAACCCCAAGGGTCCCGGACCAAAGCCCTCCCCTTTGGAGGGGCAAATCACCCCTCAAGGTAAACAGTAATGGATCCCAAATGTTGTTGACAAGGAAAGTAAGCCCCAATTCGGGAGGATGATGGGGCCGGATCCTTGTTTGCAGGGCCAAGCGGCGATCGGTGCCCGACCAGATCCCAATCCGAAGGGGACCAATTGAACTGTTGGCTTCAGTGTTTGTCATGGGGAACAGCCCATTTTCGGTTTGCATCCAACCGATCCGTCGTTGAACTTGACCTGACCAAGGCAGACCGATTTGCACTTCCGTTCCCTTAGGTCCCAAGAGCCAGACAGCGGCCTCAAATACATGGAGCCTCTTTTCCTGGTGCCATTGGGCCGGGGGCCACAGGCTGGTGTCAAAGGACTCACGCGTATAGTACCCATAGGAGAACTGCCATGTAGAGGCAAAGGCTCCACATCCCAGTGAAAGCACCAAAGCAGCGATAAGGCTCAATCGACCCATGAATGCGACTCTCCCTTCATGGCAGGCCCGATTCGATTCAGCAAACCCAGACGGCTTCGAACAATGGCTACGCTCTCTTCCTGCCAATAGGTCTTCCTGTCCTCCGGATCAACAACGATTAAGGTTATTGGGCTCCACCATTGCCAAAAAACCGACAAGGGCATAGCTCCTAAGCCCCAGGCAGGATCGGCCAGGACCACATGGTTGTCCACTAGCCCGAGGGCTAGGCAAAAATGACCGGCAGGTCGGGTGAAATGGGCAAGGAGGGGCGGCAGACCGCTTTCCAGGTATCGGCACAGCCCATCTTCGTCCATCAGCAATCCTTGCGCCTCAAAACCCAGATCCTTAGCCCAGCGGGCTAATTGGGCCAGGCTTGTCCGAGACGCTTTGGGCATGACGGTCCCGGCCAAGCCGTAGTAGTTTCGGAGCAGGGTTTCCAGTGCTGCTTGACCACAGCCCCCTTCTTGTCCTTGGGATACCAGGTCATGCCATTGGATGTCGGCGTAAGAAGTCATTTCCCTGAGGGGCGGCGCTTTCCATCCATGGCAAGGAAAGACCATCAACAAAAAGGCAAGGTACAAGATCAAGACAGGGCAGCGGTGATAACCGCCACCCTGTGAAGGCTGCGTCGACGAAGCGGCAACAATCCATGCCCCGGATACACCAGCCATGCCCATGTGAGAGTTTTTGTATTGATCATTCGCGTGGTTGTCGTGGCGGACCCTGCCCGCCTGGTTTCTCTGCTTTAGGCAACCTCTCCTCCCTGTATGTACTCGCCCTCGACGCAGACCAACTCCCTCCTTTCAGGTACAACTAGTATAAACTACAAGTTAATACAAGTCAAGGGCAAGTATACTAAATTTTGGACCTGGTTGTCTCGGTCGGCGGCATAAGAAAAGAGGCAGCTATGCCATTGCTGCCTCTCTACGGTTATCGGGTCAACGGGAACTCGGAAGGACTCGATTATGAAGGGCCGGCCTTGAACACGAAAGGGTCCTGTTTCCTACTATTGGCACACAAGCCTCATCCTTCCCAGCTCACTTCGAAGCCACAACGAAGACCCTCCTTTCGTACTCTGGGTCATCAATAGGCACGTTTAGCTCTCCAATACGCGCAAAGTGAACCCGGCGCCATCCGGTTTCTAGCAGCATTTCTCGGACCCGCTTCATCTCGAACGCGGTGTTGAACGAGGTCTGGTCGAAACGTTCAAAGAGTCCATCCGGAGTGGGGGAGAAACCTGTGATCCTTGTCCATGCTCTGTCGCCCTCCCTGTCATAGATGCCGCGGATGATGAGGAGTGTGCCTTCATCGCCGTCGTCGATGCTGATTCCGTTCCACCCTTCAAGGCCGCGTCGGGTATTCAGATCGAAGACGAAGATTCCTTTGCAGACGTTGAACACCCTTTGGAAACATTTCATTAGTGCCTGTTCATCGGGTAAATGGTTGAGGGCGTCAAACGTTGAGACGACAAGACCGAAGCTCTCGTTGAGGCGAAAGCTTGTTGCATCCGCCTGGATGAATGCGGCACGACCAGTACTTACGTATTCGCGGGCATTATCCTGAGCAAAGTGCAGCATCGGTTGCGACAGGTCAATGCCGACTACCCTGTAGCCCTGTTCCAAAAAGTGGACGGCAAGTTGGCCTGTACCACAGCATAGATCGAGCAAGGTCCTCTCAAGTTGCCCTATCGCGGTTGTTTCATAGAAATGCCGAATGTGTGGTGCCACTTCACGGGCAAAGTCAGACCACCGGCTATTATACGCCTTTGCGAAACCAGAACCATACGCTTGCATCTCCATCATCTCTCCCTCCACCTAGATGATCCTGACGTCATGACCACGCCTACAACCCGGCAAGTTCCGACATGACCTGCAGGATATCATTTTGTGTGCAACTGTCAACCTCGAGAGGGTCGGGAGAGCGCCCATCTAGCACCTAAACGCCCGTCGCAAACCATTCGTCCCATTTGTGGGGCAAATCGCGCCTTGGCTCATCGATCAATGGGACGAAGTGCTGGAAACTTGAACTCGTTGCCATCTTCCGCCATTTCCCGAAAGACGTATCCCGCTAGAACCGCCAGTCGCCCTTAACGATCTACGCTCGTGGTCGACGCTCACCCGTCGATCTGTTGAACCGTAAAAACCCGCCAAGGATTTCCCCCGATCACAACGCAATACCATTTCCAGATTGGT
>JAAZLZ010000067.1 GCA_012799075.1 Bacillota bacterium | reverse complement strand
TGACAATCGCGCCCGTGTCCCGGGCGGCCTTCACTACTGCCTCTTCATCGAGGGGCTTGATGGTCCCCATGTTCAGCACCCGGATGCTGAGGCCCTCTTCCGAGAGGACTTCGGCGGCCTCCAAGGCGGCGCCCACCATCACGCCACAAGCGATGATGGCGGCATCTTGACCATCCCGCAGGAGGGCAGCCTTGCCCAGTTCAAACTGGTAGTCATCTTCGAAAACAACGGGGACTCCACCCCGGGTGAAGCGCAAATAAACGGGCCCAACATAAGCCGCGGCGGCCTTGACGGCCTGGACGGCCTCCACGTAGTCCGCGGGGACGATAACGGTCATCCCCGGGATGGCCCGCATCAGGGCAATATCTTCTAGAGCCTGGTGGGTGGCTCCATCCTCACCGACGGTTAGACCCGCGTGGGTGGCTCCGATCTTCACGTTTAGGCCCGGGTAGCCGATGGAATTGCGCACTTGATCATAGACCCTGCCCGTGGCAAACATGGCAAAGGTGCTGGCGAAGGGAATTTTGCCTGCGGCGGCGAGGCCCGCGGCCGTCCCCATCATGTCCTGTTCAGCAATGCCCATTTGGAAAAAGCGCTCTGGGAACTGGGCGGCAAACTTGCCCGTCCTGGTCGATGCGGATAGGTCCGCATCCAAAACAACCACGTTGGGGTTCTCCTTGCCAAGCTCCACCAATGCGGCTCCGTAGGCATCCCTCGTTGCAATTTTCTTTCCCAGCATAGTCAATTCCCCCCTCCCTAGTTGGCAAGTTCCGCCAAAGCTTGTTCTACCTGCTCGGCATTGGGGGCCGCCCCATGCCAATCGGCCTTCCCTTCCATGAAGGAAACGCCTTTGCCCTTGACCGTGCGGGCCACGGCCAGGGTAGGTCGTCCCTTTGTCTGCCGGGCCTTTGCATCGGCCGCAAGGATCTGATCGAAATCATGGCCGTCGATCTCAAGCACATGCCAGCCGAAGGCGGCAAAGCGATCGGCGACTTTGTCTAGGGACTTAACATCCAAGACGCTGCCATCGATCTGCAGGCCATTGTAATCCACAAAGGCGAGCAAATTGTCCAATCCCCGGTGGGCGCTGGTCATGGCCGCCTCCCAAACCTGCCCTTCCTGGATCTCCCCGTCCCCAAGGATAACGTAAACCCGCCAGGGGGCGCCATCCAGCTTGCCGGCCAGGGCCATCCCGTTGGCAATGGACAGGCCCTGCCCCAGGGAGCCCGTTGAAGCCTCCACCCCAGGGGTGCTCTTCATGTCGGGATGTCCCTGGAGCATGCTGCCAAGTCGGCGGAGCTCCCCCAGCTTCTCCACGGGGAAGTAGCCGGCTTCAGCCAGCGCAGCATACAACGCCGGAGCCGCATGCCCTTTGGAAAGCACTAGCCGGTCCCGTCCGGGCCACTGGGGATTGGCCGGATCGTGCTTCATGATGTCAAAGTAGAGTGCAGCAACAATATCGGCGATGGATAAGGAGCCGCCGGGATGGCCCGAACCGGCGGCGCCGGTCATGGTGATGATGTGGCGTCGGATCTGCCTTGCTTTTTCCGTCAGATGACTCTTCTTCTCGGTCAAGTCTTATCACCCCTTACATCGGTTTGAATCCTTCTCCCAAGACTTCGTGGACATCGGTGATGGCGATGAAGGCCTTCGGGTCCAGATCGGCCACAATCTCCTTCACCCGGGCGATCTCCGTCCGGGAGACGATGACGAAGAGCACCTTCCTTTCCTGGCCCGTATACGCCCCCGTTGCCTGGAGGACGGTGACCCCCCGTTCCATCTTATCTAAGATGGCCCGGCCTACCTCCTCCGGGCAGTTGGAAATGATGTAAGCCGCCCGGGCATAATCCGTCCCCTCCTGAACTAGATCGATGGTCCGGCTGGTGATGAAAAGGGCGAGGAGAGCATAAAGGGCCAGTTCAGGGCTGAACAGGACGCCCGCCAGGGCGATGATGGAAAAATCGATGACGAGCAAAGCCTGACCTACACTCAGCTTGGACCAGTGCCTGAGGAGGTGGGCAGCCATGTCGGTGCCGCCGGTGGAGCCCCCGAAATAGAAGGTAATGCCCGTCCCCAAACCTGCCAAGCCTCCGCCGTAGATGGCGGCCAGCACCGGATCGGAGGTCGCCGGCCCCACCCATACTCCCAAAAGCTCCACCATCACCGACAGGACCCCCGCGCCGAAGAGGGTCTTCAGTCCAAACAGGGGACCGAGGACCCACCAGCTGATCAGGAACAAGGGCACGTTCAAGCATATCATCGTGATCCCAACGGGCCACTGCCAAAGATAAAGGGCCATGATGGCCAGTCCGCTAACGCCTCCCGAGGCCAGCCTGTTTGGAATCATGAACCAAACCAGGCCCAGGGCTGTAAGGCTGACCCCCACAGCAACCCCTAAGTGCTCCCATAGGATCCGCAGCCAACCTTTTTTCAACTGAGCTCCCTTCTCCCGGTATATTTCTGGAGCAGCACGGCGGCGGCAAAGCGGGGTATGAACAGCATCCGCTTGTATCGCCAGGGCTCCCGGATCAAACGATACAACCACTCCAGTCCCCTCTCCTGCATCCACCGGGGGGCCCGCTGCACTTGGCCGGCTAGAACATCCAGACTGCCCCCGATGCCGATGCCAACGGGCACCTCCAGTCGGGCCTGGTGGCGGGCCAGCCAAATCTCCTGACGGGGCGCCCCTAGGGCGACAGCCAGGATGTGGGGGCGGGCCTCCCTTATTCTATCCAAAACCTGCCTTTCTTCATCGGGGGAAAAGTAGCCGTGGTGGGTGCCGCAGATAATGAGCTCGGGATGCCTCTCCTGCAGTGTGAGCGCCGCTTGCGATGCGATCCCCTCCCTGGCTCCCAGGAGGAACAGCCGATACCCCTTCTGGGCGGCCAGGGCCGCCAGGCTTTGGAAAAGATCGATGCCGGCCACCCTTTCCGGCAGGGGACGGCCAAGCACTCGGGATGCCCAGACAAGGCCGTAGCCATCGGGGACTACCAGGGCCGCTTCCTGAAAAATCCGGGCTAAAGACTCATCCTGCCGGGCGAGCATCACCATCTCCGGATTGGCGGTGATCACCTGTCCCGGCCCCCCGCCTTGCAGCAGTCCTTCGATCCGGGCTAGGGCTTCGGCCATGGTCACCGGATCGATCCCCACTCCCATTATCCTATGCCTCGCCAGTGCTCCCCACCTCCCCCGCCAGCTCCAGGATGCCTTGGACATCCAGCTGGGCTCGCTTTTGTAAAGCTTCTCCGCAGACGAGGAGATCCCTTCGCCTGGTTTCCCTGTCCAGCCAGGCCCGGTTTAGGAGCTCGAGGAGCTCCCCCCTTTGGAGGCCATTGATGTCCAGGCCTTCTTGGCCGCTGATCCTCAAAAAAGAAGCCACCTTGGGATCGTAGATAAGGCCGACTCCGGGCACTCCCAGGCAAGCAGCCAGGATCAAGCTGTGGAGGCGCATTCCCAGACAAAGGCCGGCTTCTTCCAGGATCGTCAGCACACCGGCCACATCCAGATCCCCCTCCCACACCCGGGCCTGGACGAGCCGCGCGGCCCTCAGGGAGATCTCCCGGTCCCGGGGCTGGAAGGGAAGAAACAAGGGCTCCAATTTAAACCGTGCACAAAAGGAGTCCACCGCCCCGGCGATCTCCTCCAGGCTTTCTTCCAAGCCGGGCCAGGGCCGGAGGGAAATCACCAACAGGGAGCCTGGCCGGGGAGACTTGGCAGGACGGAGGAGAAAGGCAGGATCGGCACTGACGCGGGCCTCAAGCTGGGGTGCAAGTCGCCTTGCCAGCTGGAGGGACTCTTCATCCCTGAAGGTAACGCGGTGGGAAAGCCTTAGGGCCAGGCTGGCCGCCAGGCGGCCCGGGATTGTCTCTAGGGGGCCGAGTCCCTGCGCGTAAAAATAAACCCGCCGGCGGAAGATGCGGGCCAAGACCACCAGGGAAAGATAATAGAGGGGTGAGCGGATGCTGGTTGCATCTTGGAAAAGACCCCCTCCCCCAAGGACAAACACATCACAGTCCCTTAAGGCGCCCAGGGCTGCCAGTGACAGGCGATGGACGGCAGGAACGCCGTGGAGCGTCCTTGTCCCTTGGGGATCCCCAGACAAGACGGTAAGCTCCGACCCAGCTCGGGCAAGCTCCCCCGAAAGTCCCGCTAAGATGGCCTCATCCCCCAGGTTGCCGTAGCCGAAGTAGCCTGCCGCCGCCACCTTCAAAGGCCCATGCTCCTTCCCTCAGCCTGTTGGGCAAGCCAATGCAAAGCTTTAATGACCAGGAGTCCGATTGCCAGGCCAAGGACCAGCCCAATGCCGATCCGGGCCAGGGAAAGGACCAAAGGGGAATGGGCGTGGGCAAAGGTGTTGACCAGGGAGATGCACCCGATGGAGCCCAACAGGGTCAGCCACCAGGGGGCCCGGCGGCCCCGGCTGGGCAGCCACAAGGAGATGAGCATGGCAGGGTGGCCTAGGAGGAACTCCTTGGTCCGGGGACGGGCCCAGACCAATCCTTCCAAAAGCTCCCGCATCCTCGCCTCCCAGGTCATCACCGGAAGGAAGTAGTTGCCAGTCCGACCCACATAGACGAGGGCCACAACGAGCAAGCCCACGGCATAGAACCCATGGCGGATTTCCAGGGGAGATCGCCAAAGGGCCTTTAGACTGCCGCTTCCACTGCGCCAGAGATAAATCCCCAGCAGGATCAGAGGCAGGGTGTGGGCAAGTTTGACCCCGAGGAATTGTTCCGTCTTCAGGGCAAAGCGCACCTCGGTAAGGAGGGCGGCGAGCATCATTCCGCCGGCAAAAGAAATGCCGATGGCAATCAAAAAGTTCGGAATAAACCCAGATGGATTTTCTTCGGACCGGGCCAAGGCCCTTTGGACCCCCAGCGTGGGGAAAACCACCGCGGCGGCCAGGGCTAAGATCTGACGGGCCAGGATGGTATAGCCCTTAAGATATAGGCCCATTGCCCCCACCAGGCCAAAGGCGGCCAGGAAAGGAGCGATGGGAGCCAAAGCCGGCCAAGAGGTCAGCAGCAAGATGCCCCCCGCAGCGATGGCAAGGCCAATCAAGCAAAGGGCAAAAGGTCCCGGTGAAGGGAACGCCAAGGGAACGGCCCTTCCCAACCGGTAGCCTTCTCCCTCCAGGGCAGCTTTTAGGCCCGCGACATATCCTGTGTTCAGTTCAAGGAGATCCCCATCGGTGTCATCCAGGAAGGGACGCAAATACAAGGCCCGAACTCCCCGCTCCCGAACGGCCCTCACATACCGGGTGACGGCTTCTTCAGGCTCGTATCGGGACATTTCCTTGGGAGTAATGCTGTGGACCCGGATGCATTTGTGGTCCATCAGCTTGGCCAGGGCCCGATCGCCTTTTTGGGGCGCAAACTCGATGAGCCCCAAGTAGGCATCCCTGGCCTTGATCTCGGCGGCCATCTCCGGCAGGCTTTCCGGGTAGCCCCCCATTTCCATCCCTTCGAAAATGACGAGGGATACGGGACCCGGGGGCAGCCTCTCTTGTAAAACGGTCTTCTGATTGCCGGGGCGGGGCGCAATGGATAAACCATAACCTTGGGCCAGTCCCGCCGG
>JAAZLZ010000008.1 GCA_012799075.1 Bacillota bacterium | reverse complement strand
TTGAGCGATGCGTAGCTGGCGCTGAATAAAAAATGCATACCATCCAGTATAATAAATGTTGCAGGACCTCGGAAGGATAGGGACGGGGAATGAAGATACATAAGAATCGCGTTCAATGGCTGGCACTGATGGGAGTGGTGGGAACAGTCTTTTACTTTCTCCATGTAATTTTAGGTGAAATTAACTATCCGGGCTATAATCCCCTGGCGCAGGCAGTGAGCGACCTGACCGCCGCCACAGCGCCATCAAGGGAAATAGCATCGGCGTGCTCCACGATCTATGCCTTTTTCACCGTCACAGCTTGCACCCTGCTCTGCGTATTTTATCAGGGAAGGGTAAATAGAGTCTTCCGCCGTGGAATCTACTTGTTTGCCGTCATGGAATGGACTTCTGCCGTAGGTTACACACTGTTCTCCCTATCCGGCAGCGGTTACGCCGGTACTTTCCAAGATGTAATGCATATGGTTGTAACCGCTTTGGTGGTGTTGCTGTCCATTGCTTCAATGGTTTCGATAGCGATCGGCTGTTTCAAAAGCCGGGTACACAAACGATTCGGCACCTTTACGGTCGCTGTCTTGGGGATTATGGCGCTCGGCTCCATCGCAACGGGCGTTGTGCCAGTTAGATATTTCGGCGTTGCGGAGCGGTTAAGTGTGTATTCGGTCGTCGTTTATGGTGCAGCGCTGTCATTGTTTACTTTTAGGTATCCGATATGAATTTGCCTTTTATCCGTTTCCGGAAGCACCAGCCTAAATAAACGAAGACCGCTTTGGCAGTCTAATGCCAAAGTGCATCCTTACCCTGTCGAAGGGACATGGACACACATAGTTCTTTGGTCTTTTCACAGCATTCCCTTCCAGTCATTTTGCTGGATTGTTTGTTCGATTCGTGGTATCCTTGACATTGGTGGCGCCCCCATGTTGGCGAGCTTGTGTTGACTCAATATCGACAACGAGCTGGTTACCGCCACCTTAGTTTTTAGGGCTTTTTGTTATCCGGAGCAAATCTTGGAGACTAAGGTCTCCCGTGGTGGGCGATACTAGAGTAGGACGGTTTACGTCCGAATATGTAAGCAGGGAGGAATTAGCTTAATGGTGCGAGGCACGGTCAAGTGGTTTAGTGCTGAGAAAGGCTATGGGTTCATCGAACGTGAAGACGGGGACGACGTTTTCGTTCATTACTCGGCCATTCAAGACGAAGGATTCAAGAATCTTGAGGAAGGACAGGAAGTCGAATTTGACATAGTTACTTCAAACCGTGGCCCCCAGGCTGCCAACGTGGTCAAGGTCGGGGTTTGACCGGTTAACTAAATAGAAGCTAGATGGCCCCAGCCAGTTGACTGGGGCTTTGCTATTGGAGAGGAGTTAAAGCCATGGGACCTATCCGGGTGGGAATTGTCTCCCTGGGGTGTGCGAAGAACCTTGTTGACACAGAGGTGGCCCTGGGCATGCTGGTGAAAGAGGGCTTTGCTATCACCCCTATGGAAGAGGAAGCCGATGTACTGGTTGTCAACACTTGCACCTTCATCGACGCGGCTAGGGAGGAGTCCTTACAGACCATCAGGGAGCTTGCCGAAAACAAGAAGGACAAGTGCCGCGCCTTGATTGTGGCTGGGTGCTTGGCTCAGCGCTATGGCAAGGCACTTTTGGAAAACCTCCCCCAGATTGATGCCGTCTTGGGGACGGGGGAGATTCACCGATTGCCCCAGGCAATTCGAGAGGTCTTCAATGGGGAAAAAGTGGCCTGGGTTGGAGAGCCGACCGCCTTGTATGATCACCGAATGCCTAGACTGACTACGGGGGCAGGGCATAGCATGTACGTTAAAATTGCGGAGGGGTGTCACCGCCATTGTACCTATTGCGTCATCCCCCAGGTGCGGGGCCTGCTGCGCAGTCGATCCATGGGATCTATCCAAGGGGAGACGGCCCGGTTGGTCGCAAGGGGTGCCCGGGAGGTGATCCTGATCGCCCAGGATACGACGGCCTATGGATTGGATCGCTATGGGCGGCCGATGCTGGCCGAGCTGCTAAGGAGGCTCGCCCAAGTGGAAGGATTAGAATGGGTGCGTTTTTTGTACACTTACCCCACCAATTTCACCCCAGAGCTCATCCGGGTGTTGGCTGAAGAGAAGAAGGTTTGCCGATACGTGGATCTACCCCTCCAACATATCAACGATACTATCCTGAAGAGAATGGGAAGGCGGGGCAACAAAGAGCTGATCCTAAAGCTCATCAAGGCTTTGCGCCAGATTCCGGGGGTTGTTCTCCGCACCACCTTCATCGTAGGCTTCCCCGGGGAGACGGAGGCCCAATTCGAGGAGCTCTTACGGTTTATGGAATATGTGGAATTCGATCATGTGGGTGTGTTCACCTACTCCCAAGAAGCAGGGACCCCCGCGGCAAGACTTGACCAGCAGCTACCACAAGGGCTCAAAGATGAAAGAAGAGCTCGGGCCATGGAGCTTCAGGCGGCAATTTCCAGGCGACGCAACCGGGCTCGTTTGGGCGGCAGGACAGAAGTCCTGATTGAAGACAGACAGGAGGG
>JAAZLZ010000066.1 GCA_012799075.1 Bacillota bacterium | reverse complement strand
TCACTTCTTGACCCAACAGCTCTTCCAGTCTGCGGGCAATCGGGTCTAAGCGGTACTCCTCCACCACCTGGCCCTTCGGCCTGCCCAAATGGCTCATCAAGATGACCCGGGCCTTCTGGTTGACCAAATGGGAAATGGTGGGCAAGGCAGCCCTGATCCTCTTATCATCGGTGATTTGACTCTGCTCCATCGGTACGTTGAAATCCACCCGAACCAAGACCCGCCGCCCATGGACATCGAGATCCCTCACCGAAAGCTTCTTCAAAGTCACCCACCTCACCTTTTGGCGGCCATGTATTTAATCAAATCCAACACCCGGAGGGAATAGGCCCATTCATTATCATACCAGGCCACCACCTTAACCAAAGTCCCGTCGATGACAGTGGTCAAACTGGCATCGACGATGGATGAACGGGGATCCCCCTTGAAATCCATGGAGACCAGGGGTTCTTCCGTGTAGCCTAGAATCCCTTTCAGAGGACCTTCAGAAGCCCTGCGCAAAGCTTCGTTGACCTTGGCAGCGGTAACGGGCCTTTCTACTTGGCACACCAAATCGATGATCGATACATCGGGAGTGGGCACCCGCATGGCAAACCCATCCAGCTTCCCTTGCAGCTGGGGAAGAACCAAGCCAACAGCCGCGGCGGCTCCGGTGGTTGTGGGGATGATGTTCACCGCGGCAGCCCGGGCCCGCCTAAGATCCGTATGGGGCAGATCGAGAATTTGCTGGTCATTGGTGTAGGAGTGGACAGTAGTCATCAGACCCCGGTTAATCGCAAACTCTTCGTCTAAGACCCTGGCCACGGGGGCGAGACAGTTGGTGGTGCAAGAAGCGTTCGAGATGACGTGATGCTGCTTTGGATCGTACTGTTCTTCGTTCACCCCCATCACCAAGGTTATGTCTTCTTTCTTTGCCGGAGCCGTAATAATCACCTTTTTGCACCCGGCGTCAATGTGCAGCTGGGCCTTATCCCGACTGCGGAAAATTCCTGTGGACTCGACGACAAATTCAACCCCAAGCTTCCCCCAAGGCAATTCGGATGGATTGCGCTCGGCCATCACCTTGATAGGGCGGCCGTCGACGATGATCTTGTCATCTTCTGCTTCCACCTTGGCATCAAGAATCCCATGGACTGAATCGTACTTCAGCAGATGGGCCAATGTTTTCGCATCGGTTAGATCGTTTACCGCAACGATCTCAATCTCCGGATCGCCAAGAGCTCCCCGAAACACATTCCGTCCGATCCGCCCAAATCCATTAATTCCAACTCGAATACTCATTATCTCCCCTCCGTGTGCGAAATTTCCTTGTCTCCTTCGATGAGGGACCACATCAACCGGGCAGCCCCTTCATCGGTTATGCAGACATGCTGGTATTTGCTCGACAGCACAGCCAGGGCGGCCTCAGCCTTGCCCTTCCCCCCCCCGACGGCGATGACTTCCCCAATGCCTTCCAAGTCCTCCAGCCGCAACCCGGTACTGCTCGTTGAGTAGACGATCCGTCCCTGGCGGTCGAAGTAGTAGCCAAAGGCCTCTCCCACTCCCTGGCGGCTGCGGATTAGATCCATTTGCCGGGGGCCAAGGCCCCTTCGTCTGGCCATTTCCTC
Organism: Bacillota bacterium; assembly: GCA_012799075.1. GTDB lineage: Bacteria > Bacillota > Limnochordia > JAAZLZ01 > JAAZLZ01 > JAAZLZ01. The sequence goes on along the minus strand of JAAZLZ010000066.1, from coordinate 1,186 downwards.
AGCCGTCCCAATTCCATGGAGAACGTAGCGGGCCTTGCGCAAAAGGGCCATGATCTGACGAACCTTAGGCTCATTGCTGATGGTGTGCATGGCTTCCTCCGACAGGTCATCGGGCAAATGGAACAACCGATAACTTCCCCCCAGCTGCCGGGCAAAAACCGCGGCGACCGTGTTGGCCTGAAGCTCCACTTCCTCTCCCAACCCTCCCCGGGCCGGCACCACAATGACCCGGCGCCGGGAACTGAACAAGGGGAGACTCCGGGCCACTTCGGCCAAGGTCGTACCGCCGGTTACTGCTAGGACGTCTTCGTCTTTTAGTACTTTATCCAAGTAGATGGATGTAGCCCGAGCCAAATCCTTCTTGACCATGGGGTCTTCATCGGAATCTCCCGGTACGACCATCATTCGGCGGAGGCCCAACTCCCGGGCAAGGCCCTCTTCCAGGTGACGGAGCCCTCGAAGCTGATGGACCAGCTGTCCAAGTTCAGCAACAATGGGAGTCCCCTTGGACGTCAGACGGACTCCGTCAGGGCCGATTTCAACAAGTCCCCCCTCCCGTAGTTTCTCCAACTCCCGCCGGATGATCCGTTCCCCCAACTGCAATTTTGATGCTAGAGCCCGTCGGCCTAAGGGCTGACTGAAAAGCAGCTGGCGCAGAATCTTATAGCGGAGCTCTAAAATGGGCAAGAGCTCCGGGGCAACCCTTTGTATGATTGTTGTATCCTCCATCCTTTTCCCCTATCCGCCGGGACGGTTTACGTCCCGCATGCTCGAACTGTGTCCCGCTATTGGCAAAAAAAACCACTACCTTAATCCCCCATTTAATTCTCCCTTCCCCCGCCGATTCCTCCTTCGATGATCACCCCTCTCCCAAATCTTCCGCGATCCGGGCCAGACAGCCCATCCGATAGCTTACCCCTGACTTGGTGACTTTCGGACTTAACAGCTCCCCTAACTCGGCAAAGGTGGCATAAGGGTGCTCTAGACGAATGAGGGCCAAGTCCCGCAGCTTGGGCGGCAGGTTTTCCAAACCCATCTTCTCTTGAATCTTTCGGATCTGAACCAACTGCTTCATGGCTGCCTGGACCGTCTTGTCCATATTGGCCGTTTCGCAGTTAACCAGCCGATTGACCTGACCTCGCATCCCCTTCATGATTCTGACGTTTTCAAATTTGAGCAACGCCCG
>JAAZLZ010000065.1 GCA_012799075.1 Bacillota bacterium | reverse complement strand
GGCCGTGGCGGTTGATGACTTCCCGGGTCCGGTCGATGTCCATGCGGCCGTAGCTGTAGCGTTCCTTTCCGGCCAGCTGGACGTCTACTAGGACCTCCTGTTCATCAAGGCCGATGCAGCCCACCGGCACTAGCTTCAGATTTGGGGCCCGCTCCTTCAGGTAGGACTGCAAAAACCGGTGGACATCCCCGGAACCTGCGGCAAGGCCGCAAGTACCCATGCCCACGTAAACAGTATCATCGGTTTTAGCCTTGTACTGGGCGCGGATTTGCTCTTGCAGTTGGATGAATTCATCTAGTCGGTTCAAGCCTGGCACCCCCAAGGTAGGAGTGCCCGGTATAAAGGAGGGCTATGTCAGGAGGAAAATGGGAAACCCCATCAGACTTTCGATGGGGTTTCAGCAGCTCCGGCAAAGGAAGCTAGGATTGTCTTCAGGCCAACGGTGGCGATGACGGCGATGAAGGCGATGGTGCCCAGTTTGCCGCCGTAGCCATTGCTGGAGTCTAGCGCGCTCAAATAAAGAAGTCCCCCAAGCAAACCTGCCAAGGAGAGTTCATTGTAGCTGGGCAGGACCTTAGGGGTGCTCATGCCTACATAGGCTCCGCAGCAAAGGGCAACGGCCAGCTGGCCCCCAACGTCTGGGAACAGGGCGGGCAAGGCCAATCCCCCGGCCAATGCCACCGCCGCCGAACCGACGACGGCTCCTAGTCCCCGCTTGATCGACAGGGTATAAGCGCCGATGGCCCCCAGGACCACCGCGGCAACTAGGGCCAATGCCAATGGAAAGGGGGCCGGGGCCCCGGAACTAGGCATTTGGACTCCCGTCAGCAGGGCGGTCAAATTGACGGCCAAAAAGGCCGAGGTGCCAAGCTTGCCCCCATATCCTTGGAAGACTGGTGAACTTAAATGGAAAATAAGAGCGGCCAAAGATGCGGCCAGTAAAATAGTCCAAAAGCTGTTTAAAACGTATGCGGAGGACATTCCCACAAAAGCGCCGCAGTAAATTGCGGTGGCATACTTTGGAAAGATGAAAGCCCCCAAAAGACCCGTGAGGCTGGCGGCGACCACTGTTCCTAGACTAAGTTGTACTCCTAACCAAAAGGACACTACGGCACCGGCGATGTGGGCAATGAGAAGCCCCATGGATATCCACCATCCTAACTATGATGAACTTGCTTGGCTTGAGCTGATAGCTCGGGAAGGTAGTGGGCAAGACAAGCAATTAAGATAATGGCTAAAAATAAAATGGAACCAGGGTGACCCGCCCGGGCGATAAAGGCCCTCACCAACAAAATAGCACCTGAGAGCAATAACAAAAGACACCGCATAGCCAAGACACAAACCTCCTAAAGGGTGTGAATGTGACAACTTTCACGGTTCTGGGCAAATGATACCATTTAATCAGGTCTGTGTCAATCACCAGCATTTCCCCAACCTAGGGGCAGCGGTCACTATATCGTACCAACGGGTTGGATATTGGATGGACCCGCAGATTTCGCGGCTTATCTGACCTAGAATCAGCTTAGCTAAAATACACCATCTTTCAGCAAGAATTTACTTGGATCTGCTAAGGGGCTACCGAGGAGATCCGCGCCTGAAAGGGGAATATAGCCTCGGTGGAGGTGGTCCTTTGAGTCTGATCTTAGTGCTCGGCGGGGCTAGAAGCGGGAAGAGCTCCTTCGCCGAAGGCCTCATGGCCCAGCATGCTCCCCCGGCAACATATATTGCCACGGCTCAGGGGGGCGATGAGGAAATGGTTTGCCGCATCCAGCACCACCGGGCAAGACGCCCCCAAAGCTGGGAAACGGTTGAGGCCCCCCTGGGCTTGGTCGATGAAATCAGCAAGCGGCAAGATCGGGGCGCCATCCTGGTGGATTGTCTTACGGTCTATCTGTCGAACTTGCTCCTGCAAGATGAAATGCAAGCCTTAGATGCTGACCATCGCGAACAGAAGATGCTCCTCGAGGTGACAGCCCTCGGCGAAGTGGCCGCCAAGGCCAAGGCGACGGTCATCGTCGTCTCCAACGAGGTGGGCTGGGGTGTTGTGCCTGCCTATCCTTTGGGCCGGGAATACCGGGACCTGTGCGGGTTTGCCAACCAGTGCCTAGCTTCCTACGCCCAGCAGGCATACCTGGTCGTGGCTGGGATCCCGTTGGACTTGAAGGATTTATCCCGGGGGCGGTGAAGGGGATGTTGATGCGTTTTTCTTTGGCGGTGCAGTTTCTGACCCGGCTTCCCTTCTGCGGCCCAAAGGAGCCAACGGATGAGGATCTAGCCGGTTCCATGGCCTATTATCCCTTGGTGGGACTTCTGCTGGGGCTCATCCTGTCCTTGGAATACTTGCTTTTATCCTGGTGTCTGCCCCAGGAGCCCCTGGCTGTGATCCTGACCTTAAGCCTCATCTTGCTGACGGGCAATTTGCACCTAGACGGGCTGATGGACACGGCCGACGGCCTTTTTAGCGGCCGGGACCTGGCGGGGATGAGGCCCATCATGAAGGACAGTCGGATGGGAGCCCATGGAGTCACCGCGGGCGTCGGGGCTTTGCTGTTAAGATATGTTCTCCTTGCCAGTCTGGATCCATCCTTGATGCTTCCGGCCCTCCTCAGCACGCCCCTAATGGGCCGGTGGGTGATGGTTTACAGTGTCGCCCGGCATCCTTATGCCTGGGCCGATGGGGGATTGGCAAAAGTCTTCACCGAGGGTGTGGGGCTTAGGGAACTATTTTGGGCCAGCTTGTCCGCTGCCTTGGCCCTGCTTATCATCTGGGGCACGATGGGATTGGGGCTGTTTGCCCTTTGGCTTCTCTCCGGCGCAGCCATCGCAGGATGGCTGGCCCGTCGGTTCGGCGGGGTCAGCGGCGATACCTGCGGAGCAGCCGGCGAACTATTGGAAATTGGAGTGCTCCTTAGTCTAGTTGCCATCAGGAGGTGGATCTAAATGGTCGTATCCGGAGTGGTCGCCTTGTCTCCCGGCGCTTGCGGCGAGCTGGTGCAGGGAGTGATCGACGGACGGGACTTCCTGATTACATGTCCCATTGCCCGCTACTCGCGGGTCAGTGTGGAAGCTTTCGGTTCGACCCTGGATGTGCCGGCGGACTGTTCCAAGCTGCGGGAAGCCCTGCAAAGGACCTTGGACCTTCTAGGCGCCCCTTTGGACCTTGGCCTTAGGGTGCAGGTGGCCAGTGAACTCGTCCGGGGGAAGGGCCTGGCCAGCAGCACCGCGGACATTGCCGCGGGGATTGTGGCTTTGGGACGCTTGCTGGGCAGGGACTTCACCCCTAGCGAGCTGGCCTCCCTGGCCCTTCAGGTGGAGCCCACCGACGGCCTCATGTTTCCGGGGCTGGCTTGTTTTGACCACCGGCGGGGTACATGGCAGGAATCCTTAGGGTCGCCTCCCCCGATGGAGCTGTTGGTCTTTGACGCCGGGGGCGAGGTTGATACCCTAGACTTCAACGGGCGCGACGATCTGGCCCGGCTTAACCTGGCCAAGGAAGGCCTAGTGCGAACGGCCCTGGCCTTCGTCCGGCAGGGAATCCAAGAGGGCCGACCGGAGATGATTGCCCGGGGCGCGACGATGAGCGCCCTTGCCAATCAAAAGCTCCTTCCCAAACGCGACCTGGAGGAAATCATCGGTTTTGGGGTCCGCCAGTTGGGCGCCCTGGGCCTGTGTATTGCCCATAGCGGAACCGTTCTGGGCCTGCTTTTCGCCCCGATGGAGAAATATCAGGTGGACAGGGCGGTTGAGTCCATGAAACGGGAGTTTCCCCAGTTGACCTTCCTCTACCATACGGCCATGGTCGGGGGCGGCATCAGTTGGCAAGGATCCCTGGAGGTGAACCGGAATGGGCAGGAGTATGGCGCCCCTTCATGGCGGTGACCTTCGCCGGGCGGCCGCCCTGTACGGTTCCCGGGAATTCATCGACTTTAGCGCAAATATCAATCTTTTAGGTCCGCCTCCCCAGGTCCTAAGGGTCCTGGCTGAGAACCTAAAGGATGTGGTCCATTATCCCGACCCCCATCTGGAAGGGCTGAAGGCGGACCTGGGCGCCTTCTTGGAGGTGGATCCCCCTTGCATTCTCCCGGGCAACGGGGGTGCGGAGTTGATTTATCTCCTTCCCCGGCTGGAGGGCATTCGCCAGGTCCTCGTTTCCACCCCCACCTTTTCGGAATATGCTGCGGCTGCCAAGGCCAGTAAAGTTCCTGTCCGTTACTGTCCCGACTTTGACCATTTAAGACAGGGGGACATGCTCTTCCTCTGCAATCCCAATAATCCAACCGGGCGGTTCACACCGAAGGACCAAGTCCTCCAATTGGCTCGGAAGGCCGAAAAGCAGGGAGCATGGCTGGTTGTGGATGAAGCTTTCATCGATTTTACCCCGGAGGGCCGGGCCGCAAGCGCAGCCCCCTTGGTTGGGGACTTCGAACGACTGATCGTCGTCTATTCCCTCACCAAACTCTTTGCCATCCCGGGTCTGCGTTTAGGCTGCCTAGTCGCCCCCCCGGGCCTGATCCAGGCCTTAGGTCAGCTTCAGCCGCCCTGGAGTGTAAACTTTCTGGCCGAGCTGGCGGGACGCACCGCCCTGCAGGATGAATCCTTTCGGGAGCGGACAAGGCAAGCGACGTCCCGGCAGCGGGAATTCCTCTATCAGGGTCTCCTCGCCCAGAAAGGACTTAGGCCCTATCCTTCCGCCGCCAACTTCATTTTTGTTGCCATTGATGATCCCGACTGGACCGGCACTACTCTTACCGATGCCATGGGCCGTCGGGGGATTCTCATTAGAAACTGCGCCAGCTTCCAAGGCCTCGAAGGCGATCGGCACATCCGGGTCGCCGTCCGCACCCAGAAGGAAAACGAGCGTCTGTTGGCGGAGCTGGCCGATCTGTTAGGAGGTATCAGATGAGCCGAACAAGACTCTATCTTATCCGCCATGGGGAGACGGATTTCAACCGGGAGGGCCGCTACCAGGGCCGCTTGGATGTGGAGCTAAGCACCCTGGGTAAAGATCAGGCCCAGGCCCTAGCCCATCGTTTAGAGAAAACCCCTTTCACCGCGATTTACGCCAGCAACCTGAAGCGGGCCCAGGCAACGGCCCAGATCATCGCCGCGCACCACGAGCTGCCGGTGCAAGTGGAACCGGATCTTAGAGAGCGGGACTTTGGCTCCTGGGAGGGCTTCACCTTCGCCGAGATCGAGGAGCGCTTCCCCGAAGAGGCCAAACAATGGCTGGAGGATCCCTTAAGAACCCGGATACCCGGTGCGGAAGACTTTGCCCATCTGCAAATGAGGGTCACAAGGGCCCTGGAAAGGATCCACGCCAGCCACCGGGGGGAAGAGGCAGCCATCGTCACCCATGGGGGCTGCATCCTGGCCTTCCTCGCCCATGTCCTTGAGCTGGGGGATGATGCCATCTTGCGCATTCGCGTTGACAATGCATGCCTGAGCATCGTGGACTACTACGGCCAAACCCCCGTGTTATCGCTGCTCAATGATACTTGTCATCAAGACCAAACGGAATTTGCCTACTTTCGCTGGAAGTAGTCCCCCATAAAGGGGCAACTTAAACCCGGAGGTGATCCTTTGCCCCGGGTGCAGATAGGTCCCGCCGTCCATCGACCATCTCCCCTCGTTGCCCGATGGGTCAACAACTTCCCCAGGTGGGGCATCCAGCGGATACTCGATCTTGGTGCGGGCAACCTCCGCAACAGCCTATACCTGGCTGAGCTGGGCTTTTCCCTTTGGGCCGCCGAGCTGCCGGCCCAGCTTGCCCGCTTGGGCCCCCAGCCAGGCCTTGTCCCTTTGCTTGATACAAGACTCCTGCAACGCACCCGGCTTCAAATGGACCTTGTCCTTTGCACCTATGTACTCAACATCCTCCCGCCAATGAAACAAGGCTCCCTTCTGGCCCTTTGCCGGCGAAACCTCAAAGAAGGGGGCTTTCTTTGCCTTGAAGTCCGCAAGAAAGGAGAAGCGGGCAGTTTAAACGCCCTTTCTGCCTCGGAGCTCATGTCCATAGCCCATCCTTGGGGCTTTCACCCTGCGGCCCTGGAGGAAGGCCCTACCTGGCTGGGGGTGCTTTTCCACCGCACTCGGAAGTCCAGAAAACTGCCAGCATTGGTCAGCAAGATGAATATCGAATGATGCCATGGGAATGACGTATTACCGAGGATTTCCCAGGGTTGGGTTGGTCTTGTGTGACTTTTCATAGGCAAAGAATTGAACGTGTTTGTGACATGACCAATATTTATGATACAATTACATAAATTGGGCCTCCGGATGGGGAGGGTCGAATGACTAATCAGATAAATGAGTTTGTTGCCCATTACCGACCTGGCGATGGTGCCATCCAGGATGTTTGGTCTCACCTGGCAAACGTAGGCCGACGTACAGCTAGGATTGCAGACAAGGTTGGCCTTGGGCCTGTGGGTGAATTGCTGGGCTTGGTCCATGATCTTGGCAAGGCTAGCTCTGACTTCGATGATTACATTCGCCAAGCAGTGGGATTGCCCTTAAGAGCCGGATCTAGCCCTAGGGATATTAAACGATCAGTTGATCATTCGACGGCTGGCGGTGCCTGGGTGCGGTCACTGATCTTGCAGGATCCAAAAGCGAGGATCTCCCATCAGCTAATCCCCTTGATCGCAGTATCCCATCACTCGGGTCTCATTGATTGCCTCACCATCGATGGTCAAGATGGCTTTGAACGGCGCCTGGACAAGAATGAATCGCAAACACGGATGAATGAATCCCTCAGTAATGCACCGTTGGATTACCTGGAGCGCGTTGGTCGATTGGTGCAAAGGGGCAGCATCGAGGCCCTACTAGCTGATTCCATCCGCTCCCTGCGGGAGCCCGGTGATGGTCTAAGTGAGATGGCCTTTAAGGCCGGCCTACTAACACGGTTCTTGTTTTCTGCCCTGATTGACGGCGACCGCATCGATACCATCGATTTTCAAGATCCTGACAAGCAAGCACTGAGGCGAGATGGAGCGTATCATTCTTGGAATGCCATGATACAGGCCTTGGAAGACCATCTAAGGACATTCCCTTGCCGAAATCGCATCGATGAGTTTAGACAGGATGTCTCCCGGCGCTGCCTGGAAACATCCCGCAGCCGTCAGGGGATTTACCGCTTGACAGTGCCGACGGGAGGGGGCAAAACCCTCGCAAGTCTGCGCTTTGCCTTGCATCATGCCAGGCGCCATGGCTTAGAACGCATTCTTTATGTTATTCCGTACACCTCGATCATTGACCAGAACGCCAGCACCATAAGGAGCATTATTGAAGCACACCCTGATTGTCAAGGAATGGTGCTGGAGCACCACTCTAATCTAGAGCCCGACCGGCAAAGTTCGCCGGAGCAGGTGCTCTACACCCAGAATTGGGACGCGCCGATAGTGTTGACCACCATGGTGCAGTTCTTAGAAGCATTATTTGGCTCCGGCACCAGCAAGGTGCGACGCATGCACCAGATGGCCAAGGCGGTGATTATCTTTGATGAGATTCAAACGCTGCCAATCCGTTGCATACATATGTTCAATCTGGCGGTGCGATATCTTGTCAGCCATTGCGGTTCAACCGTGGTGCTTTGCACCGCCACGCAACCACTGCTCCACACCATCGAACCACGATCTAGAGCCCTGCCCGACAACTCGGATGCCGAAATAACCCCGGATGTGAAAAACATGTTTGCCCAGTTCAAACGGGTGCATCTGCATGATTGTACCGATTCGCGGCCTTGGAGCCATGAAGAACTGGCAATGGAAGTTGTCAAACAATGGCAGCAGAATAAGTCAGTATTGGCCATCCTCAATACAAAGCGGGATGCTTTGCTGGTTTACCAGAAGCTTGCCGAAAGGAATATTGCGCCGATCCGGCATCTGAGCACCAGTATGTGCCCCGCCCATCGTCTAAATGTGCTCGGGGAGATAAACAGCAGACTAAGAGAGGAACCAATCATTTGTATTAGCACCCAGTTAGTTGAGGCCGGAGTAGACCTGGATTTTGATGTGGTGTTTCGGGCGCTGGCTGGGCTAGACTCGATTCAGCAGGCTGCGGGCCGGTGTAATCGTCATGGCAGGAAGGCCCTTGGCGATGTCTTCGTTTTCGAGTTGGCGGGGGAAAACCTAAGTCGCCTCCCGGATATTCGCATGGGTAAAGAGATCGCCCAGCGGATACTTGGTGAGTTCCGGGCATCTCCCTCCGATTTTGACAACGACCTGCTCAGCCCTAGGACCATGGACTGCTACTATCGTTACTATTTTTATCAGCGGCAAAACGAAATGAATTATCCGTTGAACAAAAACTCGCCGGCTGGCCGCCACGATTCCCTGTTTCGCCTGCTTTCCACCAATGACATATCAGTTGAGGCTTACAAAAGGCAGTACCGACAAGCTCCGCCTCTGCTTCTTCGACAGGCCTTTCAGACAGCTGCCGAATCCTTCAAGGTGATCGAGCAAACCAGTCGGGGTGTTATCGTACCGTATGGTCTGGAAGGCAAGGAGCTTATCGTCGACCTTTGCGCACTAGAGCCATGGGACAACCCCCGGGAGCTGCTGACGCGGGCCCAGCAATACTCCGTTGGGTGTTTTCCATACGTCTTAGAAGCGCTAAACCGTAAAGGAGCCCTCCATAGCATCCGGGGCGACATTGAGATCTTCTATGTAGACGAATCATTTTACAGTGATGACGTGGGATTGTTGGATGAGG
>JAAZLZ010000064.1 GCA_012799075.1 Bacillota bacterium | reverse complement strand
TCCAACCAGAATAACATCGGGATCTTCCCGCAAAGCGGCCCGGAGTCCACTGGCAAAAGACTTGGTGTCATGACCGACTTCCCGCTGGTTGACGACGCTTAAGCGATGCCGGTGCAGATGCTCGATGGGATCTTCCAAGGTGATGATCACATTGCTACGGGATGAATTGATTAAATCGATCATGGCCGCGAGGGTTGTGGACTTGCCGCTCCCGGCAGGACCCGTCACTAAGATCAACCCATTCCTCTTTTGGCAAAGGACCTGCACCACCGGCGGCAGTCCTAGCTCGTCCAAGGAGGGGATCTTCGCCGAAACGATTCTGACCGCGATGCCGATTGAGCCCCGCTGCCGATACAGGTTGCAGCGAAACCGTCCCACACCGGGCCGGCTCAGGGAAAAGTCTACTTCCCCTTGTTCTTCGTAGATCTCCCGGTAGGGTTCTTCAATGGCAGGCCAAAGTATGGCCTGCAGGTCATCTGGGCTGTAGGCCCCCTCCCCTTCCAGGGGTAAAAGCTCGCCGTTGATCCGTAAGATGGGAGCTGCTCCCACGGTCAAATGGAGATCCGAAGCATCCTTTTCCACAGCAATCTCTAAAAGCTCATCAAAACTCCTCACGGTCAGCCTCCAATGAGTCATCGATGGTATACACAGCCCTCATTACCTCACGGCTTGTGGTCAATCCCGCCAATACCCGGCGGGCCCCGCTTTCCCGCAAGAAAAGGGTCCCCTTCTTCTCCGCCAGGGCCACCAACTGTGATTCCCTGCTTCCCGCCACAATCTCCTGGCGAATCTCCCCGTCAATCAAGAGAACCTCTTCAATAGCCAACCGTCCCCGGAAGCCTGTTCCATTGCAGAAAGGACATCCCCGCTCACGATACAAAGGGACGGTTTCAGCCCGGGGCCCCAGGAAGCGAAGGTCCACCGGATCAGGCGTACGCTGCTCCTTGCACCGGGGGCAAAGGGCCCGCACCAACCGCTGGGAAAGGACCCCGGTGATGGTTGCTCCCAGCAAGTACGGTTCGATGCCCATGTCCAACAAACGTATCAGGGCGCCGACGGTGTTGTTGGTGTGGAGGGTGCAAAGAACTAGATGGCCGGTGAGGGCAGCCCGGATGGCAATCTCCGCCGTTTCCCCATCCCTAACCTCCCCCACCATGATTACATCAGGGTCCTGGCGCAACACTGCCCTGAGACCGGCAGCGAAGGTCAGACCCGCACGGGGATTAACCTGCACTTGATTGACTCCCGGCAGACGGAATTCCACCGGGTCTTCCACGGTAATCACATTGCGTTCCGGTCGACTGAGCTGATTGAGAAAGGCGTACAGAGTCGTGGTCTTGCCGCTCCCTGTAGGGCCCGTCACCAAGATGAGCCCGTAGGGCTGGTGGAGCATCTGCCGGACAAGGTCCATGGACTCCGGCTGGAACCCCAGCCGATCGATCTCGAGGAATGATGCCACCTGGTTTAGTATCCTGATCACGAGTTTCTCGCCATGGATGGTCGGCAGGGATGACACCCGCATATCCACCCCATCGTTGGCCAGCTCAATCCGGCCATCTTGGGGCCGCCTCTTCTCGGTGATGTCCATATCGGCCATCACCTTTACCCGGGAGATGATATCCGGGGCCAACTGGAGGGGAAAACGCATCACGTCGGCCAGGTGTCCATCCAACCGATAGCGCACCCGCAAACTGTCTTCCTGGGGTTCGATGTGGATGTCGCTGGCCTCCCTTCTGACGGCCTGGGTCAAAATGAGCTCAACGGCTTGGACGCCGGGGGAGTCCACAACTGTTGGCTCTTCTTTGGGAGCCTCATCCCGGGGCAGCTCCTTGATCACCCGATCGGCCGACTCCTGCAAATCCTCATGTCGCCGCCGGGCCCGGCGGATCTCCGACAAGGTAGCTACGTAAGGCTTCACGTTCAATCCCGTTAGCATCCTCAAATCATCAATAACTTGGATGTCCAGCGGGTCCGTCATGGCCACATGAAGACAGGAATCCTCTTCTTTCCATGGAAAAACGCTGTAACGGGAGGCGAACTCCTCGGGGATCAGGGTAATCGCCCCAGGGGTCACCACCAGCTGGTCAAGGTCCACCCGGGGCACTTCCAGATGGCTTGCCAGGGCATCGGCTATTTGCTCTTCATCGGCAAAGCCAAGATCCAGCAGGATTTCCCCTAGCCGCTTATCACTTTTCCTTTGTACTTCGAGGGCCCGACCCAGCTGATCATCGGTCAAAATCCCTCCGTCCCGCAAGAGTTCTCCCAATCGCTTACGCGTTGCCGACAAAGTCCTCACCCCCTGTTCCGAAGCCAGACCCTCGCCTTTACTACCGACTTGCCTTCCAGGGATATCTCCAGCAAGCCCCGGTCAAAATCCACCCAACGCGGCTCGAAGGAGTTGACTCCTGCGAAGATTTGCTGCAACTTCCCCTCCCTCAGGAGCCAAAGATCGCCGTCCACCAGCTCAAGGGCTCCCTCGGTTCCCTCCACCGACCGAAAAGCCAAGGCTTCCGTCATCAATTCCACCTCAGCAGCACTGCGCAATAGCCCACATATCCGCTCCAAAGCCCAGTTGGCCTCTTCTTCCCAACGGAGCTCCCCTTGCAAGGTGCGTTGTCCTTTCCATAGGACCAGCTGGGATGAATACAAGGCAACCAGCAAGACCCCAACTAGGGTCACGCTGACCAATACCTCCACCAGGGAGAAGCCCTCAACTTTCAACGCCCCTACCCCCCATCAGAAGAAAGACCGCTTCGGCAACCACCTCTTCTCCTCGGCAGATCCACACCTCACACCGGTACAGCAACCCTTCCACCGGCTCCACCCTGTAGCAGAGGACATACTCCCCTTGGAAGGGCTCTTTCTGCTCCCCACTTTGGCCGATGATTTCTTCTCCCCTCGAGCGAAGATCCTCCAGGGAATCGGCCAGCAGTCGGGTAGCCTGTCGGTAATCCCGAACGCTTTCCAAGGCCTTAAGACCGCTGCCAAGGGAGAAATATGCTGCGGGGAGAATCAATGCCAGCAATGCGAGGGCAACAGTCACTTCAATGAGGGTAAAACCTTGTTCTCGCTTTCTCAACGGATCTCTCGCCAACTGCCAACCACCACCCGGGGAACCCCCGGCGCTCCATAGACCTTGCCGTAAATATCCTTGGCCCGTAAATCCCTTAGTGGATCATCATCGGCAAAATCAATTGCCCCCCTGTCTTGCACCTGCTCACCGACCACAGCCCCGATGACTGTAAAGGGGGTATTAACACCGACAAGACGGGTCGGAGCATAGACCCCTCCGAAGAGATCCCTGTTTTGCCCTAGGCTGACCTCTTCTTCCCCATCGCCAGTAAGGACAAACAGCAACCGGCCCTGCCCATTGCCCAGTCGCTTATCGGATCCCCCCGCCTTTACTTCCAATCCGTCTGCATAAATGAAGCTGAGGGAGTCTGCCTCTCCGGTAGCAATCCGCGAGTTGGCTCGAATGAGCAGATCGCCATGGACGTAAAGGTGACACTCGCCCAAAAGCTCCAGGGTGCTTTGGGGTCGTCCCTCCCCCTGCCCAGGACCCAAAATGAGGCTGCCGAAGAGGTATAGGTCCACCCCATCTTCCAGCACCAAACTGCCCTTATGGGGAATGGCCACATCCCCCTGGATGTAGTAGATGCCAGGTCCCGGCAGGTGCCAGCCATCCCCGTCGAGATCCCACGGGATGGCTTCCTCAGGCAAGGGAGGCATCAGAGGGTATACATACGGAAGACCATCCCCGATCTGGGATACGTCCATCCCGTGAAACAGGGGAAATTCTTCATCCATGGTTAGCATGATTTCCTGGGCAATCGCCCTCGATGCCCGCCCCGCGTTGCCCCGACTGCGAAGAAGAAACCGGTCATCACCTAAATCCTCTACTTCTACCGAGTAGGAACTCCCAACCAGTCCATGCTCCCCTTCCGGAATCAAGGTCCCCCCCAAAGGCAGCTGGGACCAATCCAGGGCTAGGGCATGGCAAAGACCCGATTCGGCCGCCGTCAAGGCCAAGATGCCATCCCGCTCCGAGCGGGCCGAACGAAGGAGCCCCCCTGCCAGCCGGCCTACGGCCCCTAAAGCTGCCAGCAGCAAAAAGATGACTACCAAGGCCAGGATCAGGGCACTACCGCGTTCATCATTCATCATAAAACCTCACCTTACGGCCGCTTACTTTGCTCTGGTTACAGCTTCAACAACCGTCACGTCTCCATTCATAATCGTAACCTGATAATAGTCCCCCTTGCCGATCGGCGGAGTTGGGTTCTCATCAAGGTAGCCTTCATTTTCCAAATCTAACCCTTCTGGGCCAATCACGTACGTATCGTTATCTAACCCCGTCTCAGCATCAAGCAGATACAACCTAACTGCGGTCCTAATAGTGGCAATATTCGCCTCATTCACCGCATCGGCAGCCCTTTCCTTAACCCCTCGGATCCCGATGGTGGCACCACCGGCCAAAATGCCTAGGACAATGATGACGGCCAGCAATTCAACCAGGGTGAAACCCTTTTCATCACGCAGACGGCGGCAAAACATCATTAACCCCTCCTCAGACTACTTTCCTGACTGTATGTTCGACAGACCAGGTCCAGTTCCTACCATGAATGGGACTTGCCGGAAGTAATTGTATCTACGAATAGAGAGAAGAATCGACGGCTTGACCGGCGATGAGTGGAGCAGAACTTGCCCGGTTCTAGTCTCATCTACGACTTTGCGGGGCAGAAGTCCTTGATTCAATCAGTATCTAACTAGACTTGCTGCCACGACCAACTGTCGGACCATGTTTCCATGAAATTCGGCATAAATCGAGGTAGTCTTGGAGGGATTGGGACCAAGGGATGCGAAATGTTCATGAAATGTGACCAATAGAAGGTTTGTCAGGAGTGATTAACGTGAAATCAAACAGGTATTCCTCCGACCGATTCGTGAGCTTTCTCAAGGAGAATCCCGTCCTCGCCATTGAAATAGAACGCCTACATCGAGAAGGAGAACGGAGGCTTTACGCCAGGAACTTCAGGGGCGCCCTGCGTTGTTTCCATCGCATTTTAGCCATCTGCCCCTTCGCTCCCATCGGCCATAATAACGCCGGCGCCTGCTATTTCTTCCTAGGCAAGTATGAGATAGGGGCCAAGCATTTTCAAGCGACGTTGGAGGACTACCCCAACTATGTTTTTGCCCTCGCTATGCTGGCCCGCTGCCAGGCGGCGATGGGAGATCGAGAAACGGCCGCCGGGGCCTTGAAGCGAGCAGTGGCGGCATTTCGCCCAAGCAATCCCTATCGCGACATCGAAGCGAACAGCGTCGAGCTCATTTGTGAGGCTTTTGCCGAACTTGAGGATGATCGGGGACTGTTTGACTTCTTTCGCCGGTATGGGGGAAACAGCGATATCGACTGGGGAATCATTGCCCGCGCGGGGGTGGCGGCTTTCAACCTAGGTCGCTATTCCCAGGCCAAGCGTTATTGGCAGCGGGTTATCCAAAGAGGATCGGGACGCTTCCTCAGCGGACCCATTTTGGCCGCCGAGCTGATCGACCAGGGAAGAATACCAGCCTTTCGCCTGGATTACGACTTGGGGCCGCCTAAGGACATATCTGATCCCAGCAATCCAGATGTCTTCACAGGCACCATCAAGGCCTTCATCGTCGAAGCTATCTGGGAGGAAGTGGACAAGGTTATACTTGGCGCCTTCCAACTGCTGGCCCAAAACCCGGATCCATGGGCTGAAAAATTCCTATGGGCTATCTTAGACCAAGCGGAATTATCCGTCGAGGTAAAGACCTCGGCCGCCGCAGCGTTGAGTAAACGTGGACTAATCGCAGAAGGCGAATCCTTTCAAATGAATGTGGATGGACTAATGAGAAGCGTAACCTTGCAAGAATTAATGGTACCGGCAGGTATTGATCCGAAAGCTTTTGTTGCCTACCAGAATGGTCACATCCTCCAGGAAAAAGGGGATTTCGAAGGGGCCCAGCTGTCTTTCCTCGAGTCCCTTGCCAACGACCCCGACTTTGTCCCCGCCCGACTCGGCCTGATTGCCATCTATCAAGAGATGGGAGAGTTGAAAGAGGCCCAAAGGATCCTTAGGCAGATCGATGTGGCGCAAATTGATGAAGAACACCGTTGGTTTTACTGGGTCATATTTGGCAACCAGGCCATTCACGAGGATGCCCTTGCGGTCGCCGAATGGGCCCTGATAAAGGCTCTTCAGACTGCACCCGATGAGATTCGGTCCCAGATCCAGCAGTCAATCGAAAATATCCGCCTGGCGGCAGAAGGGGAGCGGGCCTGGATCGCAGCGAGAGAGGCCGACCGGCGCTACCGTTTGCTAAATAAACCGGCTCACCCGGACATGTCACTGGGCGTGGCTTATCACAACTTAACGAAGGACAACCTATTGGGCATGGGCAAACGAAGAGGTCTTCGCGTCTCCAGTGGAATGAACAAGGATGAGCTTGTTAAGATCTTAACCCGGGACTTTGAACATAACTGGGCAGCCTTTTATGAGTCCTTAACGAACCAAGAAAGGGAAGCCCTTGCATGGCTGCATGATCAAGGCGGCATTGCCCTGTTTGACGACTTTGAGTCAAAGTACGGCGATCCGAAGGATACGGTTTTCTGGCAAGAATCGGAGCCCACCTCCACTGCTAATCGCCTTTGGTCCTTAGGATGGATCGGTGTCGGCACTTGGTGGGACCACACAGCTATTGATGTTGCCAAATACAGTCGGGAGGATACAATAGTTCAGGAATCCCAGGAACAAGTATATCATAGTGTGGTTGTCGTGCTGCCCCAAGAAGTAATAGAGGTCCTAGGATCAATTAATGCATGAAAGCAAACATCGGCCGGTTCCCGCCTCCTCAGATGCAAAGACCGGCCGGTTCGATTCAACCCATTTCCCCATCTTCTAGCCTCCACTAGCATGTCTGGAAATCTTACGGCAAGGAATCCACATGACTTTCCCGCAGCTTAAGTGCATATCTATTTATCAGCCAGGGAAAGGGGGGCTGTCCTTGCCCGCTGAAAGAAAACGACTGCTTTTGATCGGTCTATTTTCCCTCGAAGCAGTAATCTTGCTCATGATGTTCCTTTGCCTTCGAGTTGAGAGCCTACAGCCGCCGATTGAAGCTAGCTCCACCCTTACGTTGACATTGGAAGCCCCTACCGGCAGCCTAAAGATCATCAACCCGAGGGGAAAGCTGGTGATCAAAGGGGAAGAAACGGCGCAAGTAGAACTAACGGCCCAAAAAACGGCCTTTGGCCGCGACCAGGAGGAAGTGAACCGCCTGCTCGAAGAAATCGATCTACGTCAGATGAGTCAAGATGGCGAGGTAATTCTGCAAGTTGACCTTCCAGAACCTGTGGGAGCGGGTCGAGTTGACCTGGAGCTGGTTTTGCCGTCTAGGCTAGGGCTCGTGATCCAAACGGGGTTGGGGGATGTCTTCATCCAGGGCATGCAAGGCCCAACCCAGGTCAGCTCCCAGATCGGAAACATCGAGATCCACCGTTTCGCCGGGGACCTTTCCATCGAGGCGGGCCTAGGAAGAATCCTGATTCAGGACGCGATTATTTTGCAGGAACTGACGGTGTGGGCCGGTATGGGCGATGTGGAGTTTGCCGGCAGCCCTGGTGCCCAAGGGAAGATCAGGGCCAACACGGGTGATATTGCCCTTCACCTGCCTGAGGGGGTCCCCTTGGACCTGATCGTTCAGGCAGGAGCATGCGAAAATGAGCGGGCCATGGACAAAGGCACATTGGGCCCAGGTCCCATCCAAGGATGCCTGGCCATTTGGGCGGATATGGGAAAAGTAAGCATCAAAGGACTGGAGGTTGAACCGGGTGATTAATCCTGAAGTAGTCGTTGGCCTGCTTTTTCCCCCAGCCATCTTGGCTTTGATCTTGATTTACGCCTTTGCCTTGAGGTATCTAACCTTTCGCGAGCGGATGGCCATGATCGATAAGGGAATGTTCCCCCTGGAGATGAGGGCGGCAAGCACCCTCCTGCTGCAAAGGGGCATGATCACCGCCATGGCCGGGTTAGCCCTCACCGTTGGCCTGGGGACCTTGGGATTCACCCCTTGGCTCCTCGGGGGCCTGGTCCCGATGTTCGTCGGTCTAGCCATGCTCATTTCCTATTACCTCGGGCCCAAAGAAGAGGCCAAGGGGGACTAACCTGGGTGGGAAAGGTCTTTCCTTCCCTGCTGCAAGATGCGTGTCTGGACAATGACGGCCAGCACCATGACCAGGATGCAGAAGGCAAAGGGTGTTTGGAGGGAAAACCGGTCGGCCAAAATGCCGCCCACAAAGGGACCCATCAGCATGCCAGATCCAAGGAAGAGTTCATGATAGCCGGTCTTTCGACCTCGATCGGGCTGGCCGTCTTGACAATAAAACAGGCTGGAGTAATAGGTCATTGCAACACAGACGCCAAATAGCACCAAGCCCAGGGCCAGGCCCAAGGGGCCCCATGCCTTCCACAGGAGGGCAAAGCCGCAAATGCCGACCCCCTGGAGTATGTAAAGGGGGCCCGCGTTGTACTGCCACCCGGGGTATAGCCGCATGATGATGAAAGTCACCAGCCAAGCAAGATAAAATAGGCCAAACAACGTCCCGATGCCAAAGGAGGAAATGCCCAGCTCAAGGGCCATCTTGGGAAATAGGATGCGGACGATGCCCACCGCGGTGAAGTTGGCAAAGTTGGCGATCCAGCCGATGAGAACAAAGGGGGGCAAGGTTCCTGGCTGGGGCTGCTCCTCTTGGGCTTGACCGGTCGGCTCTTTGACTCGAAGGACAAACACGATAATCCCCAGGACGCCAATTAGAGTGAAACCCACGGCCGCTGACATGCCTCGGCCCATCAGCCACCCGGTAATAAAAGGACCAACGGTCATTCCCAGGCTAAAGGCAATATTGAACTTGCCCAGATCATCGAGGAGTTCTTCCCCATCGGCCCCTTCTCCCGCCCAGGCGCCAAGGACTGGCCAGAAAATCGCGGCGGTTATCCCCGCCAGAATGAAGGATAGAAATACAACGGTCATGTTCGCAGGCAACAGAAGGAGCATCAAGGCCAAGGCCAAGATCAGGCAGGATGCTACTAACAAGGGCTTGCGGCCAATTTGGTCGGAAAGGTGCCCGAAGTACACGCTAAGAAGGATCTTCACGCCGAAGTGAACCGTGCCGGCCAAACCGATCAGGATGGGATTATCCGTGACTGCCGCCGCAACAAGCCCTGCAATGAGGAAGAAGGACCCGTTGACGATATCCATCATTAACGCTGCAACATACATGGGTAGCTTATTCATTGTCCTTTGCGCCGGACAGTCTGTTCCATGAAACGCGCCTTTCCTCCCTTAATTGAAGCTCAGTCCGCGGCCCCGTGCCAGCCTGCCAGCCAACCGGTGGAAAAGGCCGCTTGCAGATTATAGCCGCCGGTGTATCCGTCAATATCGAGGACCTCCCCCGCCAGGTATAAACCCTTAACCAGCCGGGACTCCATTGTCCTCGGATCGACTTCCTTGAGATTGACTCCTCCCGCGGTGACGATGGCTGCCGCCAAAGGCAAAGCCCCGGTAATCGCCAGGGGAACCCCCTTAATGATTCGGCCTAAGGCCCGCCTTTCCTCCCTGGTTACTTGATGGACCGGCTTTGTCGGGTCCAGCCCGGTCAAAGAGAGGATAACGGGTATGAGGGCCTTGGGCAGCAAATCCCGCAGGCCGTTAATCAATTGTTTGCGACTATACTTGCTAAAGTCCCGCTGGATGCGCAAATCTAGTTTGTCGGGCGTCAAGGCGGGCTTGAGATCGATGGCAAGGGTCAAAGGCTCCCCGGGCCTATCTTGCCAGTAATCCAAAGCAGATCGGCTCATAGTTAAGATAATGGGTCCGCTGACCCCAAAGTGGGTAAACAGCATCTCCCCAAATTCCGAAGACAGTTCCTTATCGTCGGCCCAAAGGCTCGCCGTCACATTGCGAAGGGCCAGTCCTTGCACTTCCTTCACCCAAGGAGTGGAGCTTCGCAGGGGCACAAGAGCAGCCCGCAAGGGAGTTATCCGGTGGCCAAGCTCCTTGGCCATCCGGTAGCCATCCCCCGTGGAACCGGTTCCTGGGTAGGAACAGCCGCCTGTGCACAAAATGACCTTTCCCCCGGGGACAACGCGGTCTTTCACCCGACAGCCCACGATTTTCTTGGTGGACCCGCCATCGGTCACCAACGACCCGACGGGCTGATTCAGGCACACCTCCACCCCTAATCCCTCGACCCAGTCTTTGAGGGCCCTAGCCACCTGCCGAGCGTCGTCGGAGACGGGAAATACACGCCTGCCCCGTTCCACTTTCGTTGGCACGCCGAGACGTTGAAATAGACTGATCAGGGCCTGGTTGTCAAAGCGCGCGAAGGCACTATACAGGAAGGGGCCGCCAGCCGCGTAGCCAGCGATGAGTTCCTCCCGGTCCCCTGCATTCGTTAGGTTGCACCGGCCCTTCCCGGCGATTTGGAGCTTCTTTCCCAGTTCGTCGGTTTTTTCAAATAAGATGACCTGGGCACCACGCAAGGCGGCGGAGCCTGCAGCCAAAAGACCCGCGGCTCCCCCCCC
>JAAZLZ010000063.1 GCA_012799075.1 Bacillota bacterium | reverse complement strand
TAGATGCCTTCAACCCGGGCCCGGACTCCCTTGAGCAGCTCGGGGTTTTTGGCTTTATCATAGGCCACATAAAACTTCCGATATGCTTGGTCCATCAGGTAGTAATGCTTTGTGTAAGCGTTGAACAGGTTTCTGGCATTTCCCTTGGCGAAGCCGGTTTCCCATGCCTGTTTAAGCCTAACTACGGTGATGGCATGTTCCAGAGCTTGGTAGATGTCTTGGAAAAATGCATACCACCGCGTTGTACGCCTCTTTTCCATCAATTCGAGCCAGTACTCAAAGGTGTCCACCTGTTCGACCAAGCCCTCGGCAATCCGTTCAATCAATGCCATATCAAACTCGCGGAAGATCCCCGAGTGGGCATATGCCCATGGATCCCAGTCTCCAATATAGTCCTTCAGATTAATCGCAGCAGAGACCTCCCCCGCCATGCGATTGTAGGCATCGTTGTACTCCGGCTGCTGGCTGAGGCCGTTAACAAGGATGTAACAGCTGGCCCTGCGGGATGACATCATTTTCTTCCATGTCTCCGGGAGCTCCATCTGAGCCTGGTGGGCAAAGGCCGAGACAAATGCCATGATCCGAAATCTCTCTAGATCGAATTGTGGCAGGCTATACCCATATTCACTTCTGGCGTACTTATGGATGATGTCTACGCCGATCATCCTTGTAATGTCATTGATGATATCTTCACTAAGCAATGCTTTGAATACGGCGTTGAGGTCAGCTGCTCTCTGCCTGGTCAACACCGACATGATGCCTATTTCCACCGATCGCTCCGAGTATTCGGTAATGCCCAGTGCTTTGAACTTCTCGATTCTCTCTTTGCTGTTAAAAAATCTTTTGTGCTTTTCCATGACTGGCCTAAGCTCCCAGTTGTCCATCCCCAACTCACGCATAATAATGTCCAATCGATCGGCGGTAAAATGCTCGGAGTAGAGCTCTATGTCCAATAGCCAATTGTCTTCGGGTTTCGGACGAGGACTGGGGCTATAGACAAGGAAGTTGTTAGCAGGATCATCCACTTCAAGAATGCGTTTGATCTGATAGTTGTTGCGGCCTGTGAGGGCAAGTATCTTCACATCGCCCAAGTCCAGCTTGGGCACATCATCAGCGAATTCCGCGTGGTCATCATACCAAAAGACGATATGTCGTTGCTGGCCCCTTTCGGGGCGGGAGGTGAATATGGCCGCTAACTGAGCCTCGATTTCGGGCAACCTCATCTAATCGCCTCCAACACCGATGCGAACTTAGCATAGTTCTCTTTAACACCATCATCCAGGTCTATCTCAAGCATATCGTCTGCCAGTGAATGCATCTCTTCATCATAGGTTCTAAGCTCAGCCAGCTGTCTTTCCAGCTTGGCAATGGTTCTTGACACCTGGGTCTTGGATGCACCGGCAATGCCGCTATCCAAGGATTTTTGCAGGCTCTTGACCTTTGCATCGATTCTGCTCTCAAGCTCCAGCAAGTACTTGGTTCTCACCAAGGCGACTGTATCCTTCTGATACCTATGCATGTAAATTAGCGCCTGGAAGCCTTTTTGTCTTCCCGATGAGAACATCCAATAGATTGGGCGCTTCCTGTAAGTCCGGACATGATCCCGATAGAATTCATCAAGGAAGTAACGCCTAATCGTGTCTCTACTGGTCTCATCGGCTCGTCTGCCCAAGCTGGCAGCGATCCAATCCAGATTCTCCTCCAGCTTAGCAGAACCGAAGCAGACCTCGACAAACTCGACAAATCGGCCGACGATATCGTCCTGGAAGTACTCATCATCCAGCACTGGAAGCACCCCATCGACATCAGGCATAAATGATTGGTACTTGCTAGGCTCGAAATTGCCCCCGGCAAAGACGAGTCCATCCACATCCAATGAGTATCTCCCCATCATACAGCCCACAGCATAGGAAATGAATGAACGGACATCCCGCTCCCTGTCTGCCCTCCGAATGGTGATATCTTCATCAGGCACTTCTGGGCTCATCTCATCTTCCAAGCCATAGATTTCGATGAAAAGCCGATTGATCTCTTCTTCGTTGTTCTTCATCTGCTGGAACTGGGCCTCAGCAAAAGCACTCCATTTCTCAAATGCTTCCTCAACAGTCTTAACCTGCTTTCCATATATGAGAAATGGATGACGCACAAAGTCCCATGAGGTTTCAAAGGAGTCCCAGTCTCGCCTCGCAATGTTTATGCACTCCTGGGCGAGGGATT
>JAAZLZ010000062.1 GCA_012799075.1 Bacillota bacterium | reverse complement strand
TCGAAGAGAAAAAGGCTTTGAAGATCGTTTTGCTGCCGTAGGCCCATAGACGAGGTCAACCCCTGCAAAGCGGGCTGTACGATGATCAAGGGCCGCCAGATCCGACTTGGATAATTCCTTGAAGGAAGCCCTGCCCAAGGCCCGGGCGCCCACAATCATCTCGTCCACCGATGATTGGAAAAACCGGGCCAGGGCAGAGGCTCCCTTGTCGATGTTCAGTTTATGCCGGTACTCCCCCAGGGCATAAGCCAGGGAGGTGGGGGGCTCCCATGGAAGGGACGTTTCGATCTGGGGATGGACGATGGCCAGCAGGCAGACCGTCCCCAGATAAACGGCATCGGCCCCCAGGGCCAGGGCCTTTAGAAAATGCTCCGGATGGAAGAGGCCTCCTCCGATGATCAGGCTTACCTTGCCTTTGAGATCTTGCCCTTCGATGAAGGCCGCTCCCCGGCTCAGGGCGATGAGGGTGGGGAGGCCGAAGGCATCCTGCAGGATGGGTTCACTGCCGACGGTGGCCGCCTGGGCGCAGTCAAGGGCGATGTAATCCACCCCTGCCTCAACGGCAATGGCCATATCTGCCTCCAAATCATTCCCGGCGCCGAGCTTGACCCCGACAGGTGCGCCCTCGCTTGCCTCCCGAAGGCGGCGGATCAAATCCGTCAAGCCTTCCGGCAGCCGGATTCCTTGGGGCGCGGTTGTAATTAGGGCCGGCTGGCCCTTGGCCAGGTCAAAGCGCTTCCTGGCCTTGGGAGGCAGATCCTTATAATAGGTGAAGTGTTCTGTCCCGGCACTGGCCCCTTGTCCCAACTGAATTTCGATCATATCCACCTGTTTGCACCAGCTTAGGTCTTGGGGCCACACCCCCCGGTGATACTGGACGATGTAGCAGCGGGCTGCCCGACGTTCCCAGGGGGCAAAGCCGCTTTCACCGGAATTCGTGGCGGTGCCCGCCAGGGAGGCTCCCCTGGCCAGGGCTATCTTGGCTTGCTTGTTTAGGCCAAGGCCATAGGCCATCCCAGAGACGATCAAAGGTATGCCAAGGTGCAAAGGCCGCTGGGCCCGGGGCCCTATCACCACGGAGGTGTCGACCATCTGCCTGGGGTTGGTGGGGCGGTTGGCCAGCTGGGCGATGTTAAAGACCAGCCCATCGAAGGTGACGGTTTTCCTCGGTGAGCCCAGGGGGCGCTTGATGGCCTTGCCCGTTTGGGCCCTCAAGCTGTTTTCCAAGGCCACCTGGGGGCCCATCCGGCTCAAGGAGGAAACCATGGCCCAGAGGTTTTCCCGATAGGGGTCCTGAAGGAGGCGCTTGCTGGCCCTTTTGAGGGCAAAGCCCGTCAAGACCCGGGGCAGCTTGCCAAGCAAAGCAGCCCCGCCCACGGCCGCCGTGAGGAATAATCCTTTCCGCCAGATGGATGACTTTTCTTGGAACATGATCTGCCCCCCTATAGGGCGGAAACGAGCTCCCCGATCGGATGGGCGTAGATCCGATAGTCTATTTGGGGGAAAATATTGTCCCTGCCTTCGATATCCGCCAGCCATCCTTCATCGATGGAGCCGCTCAGCAATTGCTCGTAAAGCTGGTTGAAACGGCCAATATGGTCTTTCGTCCGCTTGCTGGCATAGCTGACCATGGTTCCCGTTTTCATGATGAAAGCCCAGTCACTGCTTTGGGCAAGCAATAGCTCCCTGACCGCCTGGTTCAAAGCCCGCCTGGTTAAAGGATCGGGGCCTTGAAAGGAGCTCGCCAACTCTTGCATCCGTTCGGCCGCCTTGTGGAGATGGAAGTAGATCCAGTCGTTGCTGCCCTCCAGCCACACCTCGTTGTAACCTTTATAACCCCAGCTGGACAGGGAGGGGGTGGCTACTTGGTTCCGGGTGTACTTGGCCAGGTAGCGGCTGGGGGTGGTTAGCTCGATCGCATCTTGGTCGTAGGCGATTTTGCGGATGAGGAAGTCCAGCCAAGCTGGGCCTTCAAACCACCAGTGGCCGAACAGCTCCGCATCATAAGGGGCAACGATAATGGGCTGCCGGTCCATCTTGTCCGCCAGGTACTCGGCTTGCTTTTCCCGGTTGAACATGAAATTGCCCGCATGTTGGGCGGCCTTTTCCAGGGCTTGGCGGGGATTGTAGGGCTCCTTATGGTTGCCCGGGCCGGTGATCCGGTGGTACTTGATCCCGGTGTTGACCCGAATGCCGTCTTTAAGATAGGGACGGATGTATTCATACTCTAAATCGTAGCCGATGTCCCGGTAAAACTCCCGGTAGTCATAATCCCCCGGATAGCCTTCATCCGCGCTCCAGACTTGCTTGGAGGATTCCCAGTCCCGAGCGAAAACCGCCAGCCCCTCAGGAGTCATGAGGGGAGCATAAACCGCGTATTTAGGACGGGGGCGGGCATGGAGGATGCCATGGGAATCGAGGAAGGTGTAGCGGATGCCAAATTCCCGCAAGAGGCGGGCATCGGGAGGGTTGAACCCGCATTCGGGCAGCCAAAAACCGATAGGGTCCCGGCGGAATACTTGTCGATAAAACTCAACGCCGATGCCGATTTGGCTGCGAACGGCCCAGGGTTGACTCTCCATCAAGGGCAAGTAGCCATGGGTGGCTGCCGAGGCGATGATCTCAAGGTGTCCTTGCTCTTGGAACCGCCCAAAAGCTCCGACCAGGTCCCGTTGATAACGGTGAACGTAAGAATCATAAGCCTTGTGGAAGCTGTCCCGGTACATCAAGGCCAAAGGTTGATACTCGGGCAGGTAGCGGGTCCTTTCCACCTCTCGG
>JAAZLZ010000061.1 GCA_012799075.1 Bacillota bacterium | reverse complement strand
TCATCTTGGTCGGAGGAATCCTGTCGGGAATCTTCACCCCCACCGAGGCTGCCGCGGTCGCCCTTGTTTATGCCATTGCCCTGAGCGTCGTCTACCAAGAGGTCACTTTAGGAGAACTCCTGGCCCTTTCCCAGGAGACTATGCGTTCCACCGCGGAGGTCCTCATCATCGTCGGGGCCGCGGGCGCCTTTGCCTACATGGTCGTCTCGGCCCAATTGCCCCAGATGATCCTACGCACCGTCAGCTCCTTGACGATGAACCGCTGGGCAGTGCTGGCCCTGATCAACTTGTTTCTCTTGATTATCGGCTGCTTTATGGAGCCTGTAGCCGCGATCACCATCACCGTTCCCGTGATGATGCCCTTGATCCGCCAACTGGGCATCGATCCGATCCATTTTGGGCTGGTGGTGGTATTCAACCTGGTTTTAGGGCTCCTTACACCCCCGGTGGGGTTGGTGCTCTTTGTCACCGCGAAGATCGCTGGTCTTTCCGTTGAGGAGTTGGTCTGGAACATCTTGCCCTTTTTCATTCCCCTGCTCTTGGGCCTTCTCCTCATCACTTATGTGCCGGGCATCGTTACCATCATCCCAGATTTGCTCATGGGTTGAAGGAGGTTTTTACATGAAGCTTTCCGGAAAGAGGATCGTCATCTTGGCTGCCAACGAGTTTGAAGACGTGGAGGTCACCTTCCCCTTCCTCCGGCTGAGCGAGGAGGGAGCTTGGATCACGTTAGGAGTCTTGGCCATGGGCTTCCATCCCCGGCCCGCCTTCCGGGGCAAGCCTATCACCGGCCGTTTTGGAACCACCATTCCCTTCATCGTCAACAAAGAGGGAAAGCGGTACGACATTAGGCCCGTCGGCGACCTTTCCCCGAAGGAGTTTGATGCGGTTATCATCCCCGGTGGGTTCGCCCCCGACTATCTGCGGCGGGACCCGGCAACGGTGAACTTGGTCCGCACGGCGGCCGCACAGGGCAAGCCCATCGGCGCCATTTGCCACGGTCCATGGCTCATGATCTCCGCGGGGATCGTCTTAGGCCGCCGGGTGACCGGCATCGTCGCCATCAAGGATGATCTGGAAAACGCGGGGGCTACCTTCGTTGATGAGGCGGTGGTGGTTGACGGCAACATCGTCTCCAGCCGCAATCCCGATGACCTGCCCGAGTTTTGCCGGGCCATCATCGATCTCTTGTGTTGAGGCGGACCCCCGAGGGAGTCCGCCCAAATGCTTTATGAATGAATAGGACGTCCTAAGGCCGCCTCTGCGGCCTCCATGACCGCTTCCGGCAAGGTGGGATGGGCCCTGACCGCGGTGACGAACTCTTCCAAGCTGAGCCCAATGCTCATGGCCAGGGTGGGTTCGGAAATCAGATCGCTAGCGTGGGGTCCGATGATGTGCACCCCAAGCAAATCGCCGCTGTCCTTATCGGCGATGCTCTTGACCATGCCTTCGTTTTCCCCCATTGCCAAGGCTTTGCCGCTGGCCAAGAAGGGGAACTTGCCCACCTGCAGCTCATAGCCCAGCTCAATGGCCCTAGACTCAGACAAACCGACCCAGGCCACCTCGGGCTGGGTGAAGACGCAATTGGGGACTGCTCCATAATCCATGGTGCAGGTCTCCCCAAGGATGTTCGAAACGGCAACCAGGCCTTGGAAGGAAGCCACATGGGCCAGCTTCAGCGGGCAGTCGGTCACATCACCAATGGCCCAAAAGCCGGATACGTTCGTTGCCATTTTGTCATCGACGACGATCTCATGCTTTCCATTAGTATTAATCCCTATCTTCTCCAGGCCAAGTCCCTCCGTGTTCACCCGGCGGCCAACGGAGACTAGCATCTTGTCGCCCTGGAGCTCCTCCCCTGTTTCCAGAATCACCTTGAGCCCATCGGATTTGTCCACCCGGGAGACCTTAACCCCGGTATGCATCTGGACCCGGAGGCGCCTTAGGGACTGGGTCAGCTGTTTGCTGATCTCTTCATCGGCCATGGGCAGCAAGCGGGGCAGCATTTCCACGATGGTCACCCGGCTGCCTAAAGTAGCAAAAATCGAAGCGAACTCACAGCCGATGACGCCGCCGCCGACGATGATGAGGTGCTCCGGGATCTCCTCTAGCTCCAAAGCTTCATCGCTGGTGATGACCAGATCGCCATCGTAGCCCAGGGCAGGAAACACCGCCGGTTCCGCGCCCGTTGCGATGATGACATCCTTGGCCCGGACTTCCTGGACGGTGCCGTCCCCCAAAGCGACCTCAACGAGCCCGGGTCCTTTGATCTTGCCCACACCGGAGAGGAATTGGACTTTGTTCTTCTGGAGCAGGAAGTGAATGCCCTTGACCAGGCGGGCAACGGTCT